>NZ_JROY02000020.1:0-5579 GCF_000765685.2 Helicobacter sp. MIT 03-1616
ATTGGAGTCGTAGCTGTTATTGTTTCGGGTTTAGCATTTTTTGGTGGTTTAGCATTTTTTGTTTATAGGCTTTCACAAGAAGTCAATACGACTAGATAGCCTAAAAATAGAGAAGTGGAGATTTGCGTAAGCAAACTCAAACACTTCGGAGCTATGGAATAAGAAGTGCCACGCACAAACAATATCTCAAAACAAAAGCGAGGCGTTGTTTTGCCCTAGTAAGCTAAAAACTAGCACCTTTCTATTTCCTTGTTTTGCTCTTTACCAAGACTTTTTACAAGACTTTCTGCCCTTTTACACATTTTAGGATAATCCGCCTTGATATGAGGACATTCTTTGAGCGCGGATTCTAAACTCTTATCAATCCGCCTTATATACTCTTGCTTTGTATCTTTATGTATGCTGTAATCGTGTAAGTCAATATCTTTGTTTATTTGCCTTGCAAATGCAATTTCAAGTTTAAGATTCTTAGAGAAGTTTTGTATTTTCTCCTTACTCTCCTTGATTTTGCTAAGGCTATTTTTGATAAAGTCAATACTTAAAGCCTTGTCCTTCATTTTATTAAGCTTCTCGCTAAATTCTTGAGGATTTGGCTTTTTCCCTATGCCTAGCTCATACATACCTTTTTCTAGGTCATATAAGCACTTTAAGAAGTCAAAAACATTCCTTGAGTTTTGAATCTCATTCACTGCTCTATCAAGTGTGCTAGAATCTCCTTCTTGCTCTTTAGCCTCGTTGTTCTCCTCTTGATGTATCTTTGCTTCTTGGCTCTGCTGTTTTTTAATACCTTCTTCTGCTTTTTGCATTATGGATATTGCCTTATCAATATCTTTATACTGCTCCTCATAATTTTTAAGGATATTCTCGGCGTGTTGCTCTTTTGCCTTTGGGCTTTTGCATAGAGTGTAATCATCGCTAAAGCTTAGAATCTCTTGTTGTTCTTTTTCTCTAATCTCCATTATCTCACTCCTTTTATTTGATAGATGGTGTATGTTTGGCAATGAATCGCCCTATTTGCATTGCTTTTTCTTTTCCTGCTCTTGCTATTTCTGGGGCTTTTTGTGTTGCTGCACCGCCTAATTTTCCTCCTACTGCTGTGCCTATCCCTGTCCCTATTGAAGCACCTATACCTTTTCCGTCTTTGCGGGCTTCTTGATATGCTTTACCTCCCTCTGCTATTCGTTTCATAGCCATTCCACCTGCACTTGCAAGTCCTGCAAGTCCGCTTCCTCCACTGCTTGAATCCGCGCTTCCTATAATTGCACTTACCCACGCAGGAATCTTTGTGAGGAGGAATAAGGCAAAAATACACATAACGCTAGGTATAATTAAAACACTCATCGTTTCTGTGTTATACTTTTGTCCTCCTCCTATCGTTGTTATTTGGTCTAATGCACTTTGTGGTAATCCACTTGCTAATATAGCAAGAGGTGCCCATAAGCTCATACCTATATAGAGCTTAAGCCAACTAAAGAATATGCTTCTTGTCTGACTCCAACAAATAAGAGGCAATACTAATGCACAAAGGCTTAAAAGTATCGTTGCCATTAATTGACTTAGGATTGTCATTACACATATTGCTATCATTACAATAAGAGCTAAGGCTAAGAATAATCCTAGAATTATCCATTCTCCTATATCTGTCCAACCTAGATTTTCAGCATATCCCTTGCCTGTATCAATTGCAATTTTCCAAAAATGATTGATAATAGCGTCTGCATTTCCTGCTGTGCCATAAGCACTTACTCCCGCGCTCACCCACTTGTAAGGTAATTGAAATATGCGCAAAAAGTCTTTATAGGTTTCATAGCTACTTAATGCGACTTTGATAATGATAAAAACACTTATCCATATCATAGCCTTATGTATATCATCTTTATTAAAGCCATTGTCTTTGATTCTTAAAAAAGCCCAAATTGTTATACTTAAACCAAGTAGAGTATAAGCAATATTATGGCTATATAAATTTCCTATGCCATTATAAATATTTGCTACAACGACATTCCCTGTTTGATTAACAATATTGACTAGATAGGGCAATATACCTTGTTCGTTTGCCATAAGCTCCCCTTATTCAAACATAATAGGTAAGCCTATTTCGTTATACCTTACCTCGTCTTTAAACTTAGAGAATGTATCATTTTCAAAAAGCTTTGAAAACTCCTTTTCGCTTTTATCTACGAGCTCTTTTTCGTTTTTCCTTGTTGCTTTTTCTCTTTTTTCCTCCTGCTCCTTGCTTAGAAACTCTATGATGAGATTATTTGAGTTCATAGACATTTCATATTGCACCATAGAGAGCTGAAGCATTTGTTGGAGAATCGCATTGGTCGCATTGGCTACTTCTTGAGGATTAGTCGCTTTTTTGGCATTGCTTATTATTTTTGTTACTTGATTTTGGATTTTTCCTTTCTCCACGATGTTAAATTTCTCGTAGAATTTCGCCCATTGTGTGAGCTTTTCATCAGTTACTTTTGATTTAATGTATTCTTGTGTTTTTTTGATTTTTTCTAGCCTATCTTTTGCCTTTTCATATGTCTTATAGTCTTTCTTCTTGAGGGCTTCATCTACTTTTTGTCTGAGTTCATCTTTAATGCTTATCATATCCATAGGATTTTCTAAGACTGCAAGGCAAACCAATACTGATTTTTCTTGCTCGTTATAGTTTTGATATTTATCTTTTTGATATTTTTCCTTTGCCTTATCTAAAGCCTTTTTAGCATTTTCGTTTTGGGCTAGAGATTCACAATCTTGATTGATTCTAGCAAATATTGAAGTAAAAACATTTTCGGTATTTTCAAAACTGCTTATTATATCATCACTCACCCCATCGAGCTCTTGTAGAATTTTGCCAACTCTGCCTGTGTCAATCCCCATAGCTCTTAGTTCTGCTTCATACTTTGTAAATTCTTTTATCATTTGAGTATATTGCATTATGCTTTGAGCGATTGAGCTTACATCAATTACAGGAAGATTTGCTTGAGCTATGCTAAAGCCTATGCTTAAGCAAAAAGCAATATGAAGTAGTTTGTGTTGAATAGATTTCATCTTTTCCCCTTTGTCATAGAGTAAAGATGAGCGAGTATCTCTTTTAATGTCGCTTATGATTATAGCATAAAAATATAGAATCTAAATGAGAGAGTAAAGCTCGGTTACACACTTTTCAAGCATTATATCATCAATATATTGCGAATCGCCTTTAATATCACTTTCTCTAATGATAAGAGAAGCAATACCTACCTTACCAAGCACTTGAGCTTTGACAAGGTCATTTTTACGCACCTTTGCTTCTAATTCATTATCTGTGCCATAATGTTTGCCTCCGTGATATTCTATTACAGCTACGGGTTTATCTTTATGTTCCCCTCTTTTGTGAGTAACTAAAAAATCGCAATAAAAATCACTAAAGCTTCTCCAAGCATTTGTATCTTGTTCTCCTTTTAAAAAGGCTTTAAAAGAAACTTGAGGGCTAATGTTATAGTTTTCTTTAAAAACCTTTGCAAGAGCATAATAAATCCTTGCTTCTTCGTTATTCATTAATTTTTTAATTGTGATTGTGCCATCGCACATATCTTCTAAGCGTTGAACAGCCTTATCTTTGGGGATATTCTCTACACATTGTTCCTCTGTCCTCTTAGATTCCCAATAAGCTCTTTTTCGTGCAGATTCTTTTTTAAATTTCCAGCTTAAAAATATTTTAGTCAAGCCATAGACAACAAATGCCACAACCACACATATAAGAATTACTTCCCATATATCAAATGTAATTGTCGTAAGTTGTGGCATAGAGTCTCCTAAGAGCGATTTGTGTTATATCCGAGTTGCAAACAAAAGCTACTCAAAAATCAAGTGCTTCTTTTCTAGCCTTAGACTTGTCATAATATTTTGCTGTTTCCTTTTGAAGTGCATCAAAGTCTTTACCTTTAAATGCTTTGCGTTTTTCACCTCCATAACTTATGGAGCTAAGAATGAAGCGGCACATCGCTTGAGCATTAAGATTATTCTTTTTTGTATGTTTTGCAATATCAAAATCTGATTTTTGAAGTTTGTCTATAGCATTATCGTATGCTTTATTCCAAGCTTCCACATCTTTTTTATCATATGTGCGAGTAAAACTCCAGTCCTTTGAAGATGAGTAATCAGGAATCCCATTGTCGGTATTAAAAGCGATTTTATGTTGATGATAAAATTTCTTACACGCCTCTATATTTTTCTTATCATTGACATTATCTGTCATAATATCAATAGGTTTTCCACCTTTGACTACTCCTGCGTCTCTTCCCGCTTCTAAGGTTTTCTCTAATCCTTTTGTAATATCTCCTAAGTCAAAGGCATTTACTCCTGTGAGTAAAATACTAAATGCGATTACTCCTACTACACTCTTTTTCATTTTTTCTCCTTATGATAAAAGTAAAAATTCAAATATGAATCTTAAATCTGTAAGTCTTATCAAAAGTTTTACATACTTAAAACGAACTCCTCATATTTAAGTTTCATTTCAGGAATTTGTTTTGCGGGGGGGGGGGGGGTAATATATTACTCTTATTAGCTTTTTTCTTTGTCTTTGGTAAAGAAGGTGTGAATGAAAATTCTATTCTATCAATCGCACCACTTTGTCCCCTACCCTTTTCACCTTTGGTATTTTCTTTAATCTTTTTATACGCGAGGTTTTCAAAGTAGGGCTTATTGGTATAAGGGCTTGTCTCAATGAGCTTTAAAATAGAGGGTTTTAAAACCTGTTTATCAATATCCCTTGTTTCATAACTACTAGGAATAGACATTAACTCTTTAAATCTTGCATATTTGACTACATATTTGCCTGTGGCTTGGTATTGTTTAAGTAACCGATAGAGATTTTTTGCGTATTTATTATTGAGAGAGCAAAATTCTCGCAATTCAAAGCGTGTAAAATGTGAAGTAAGCTCATTTATCAATTCTAGGGAGCTTTCGGTAACCTTAATACTTAAAACACAAGTTTTTTCATCGGCTATAATTCTTTCAAAGAATGTGTAAGCCGAGAATCGCTCATAGCCTTCCTCATCAATTTGGCTTTTTTGAGCCTTAAGAGAATTAAGCTTTTTAGCAAAATCTACAATATTCTTGTAAAATCTCTTTTTGTTTTTATCATTTTCTACAAACTCTCTCATTTGCTCAAATGAAATATTGATAATCCTTGCTCTTTGGTTTTTTGCCACTGCGCAAAGAATAAAAAAGATATTAAAGTCCGCTTCTGTGAAATCTTTAAAGATAATTTGATTAAAGCGATTCTCGTATTCTACGCTTAATTGCTTATCATAGACAACATCATCAGCAAGAATTTCGGCTGGATTTATTACCTCTCCAAAAAGATTTTTTTGTTCAGTCAAAATTTACTTCCTTTAATATATCTCATAAGATATGAGTATATCTTAAAATAGATAATATTTCAAAACAAAGAAGTATTTTAAGCTTAATAGCCTATTTCTCCGCAATTTATCCACTTAAAATTCGCAATTTATCCACTTAATAAAATTCCTCTAAAAGAAACTCTATAATCCTATTTTTCGTGCTTTGATTAAACAATGTTTCTCCGCAATTTATCC
>NZ_JROY02000021.1:0-4887 GCF_000765685.2 Helicobacter sp. MIT 03-1616
AAATCAAAGTCATTTCGCGTTTGAAATCAAAGTGAGAGATTTGACTTTGATTTCAAACAATTAAATTTAAGTAAATAATCCCCAGCAGTAAAACTAGCCCTTTAAGCCTCTTATTCCCAACCTTTAAAAAGCTCCATAATCTCTCTTATGTTCTCTTGCCTTATCTTATCTCCCAGCCATTAGCCCCATCATATACTACTCATTCAAAAAACCATTAAATCTTTTAAACACCCACCATACGCATTTTAAAAAGATATTAAAAACCCTTTTAAAGCCCCTTAAAATCCCTTTCCCTCACACTTCATTATTTTTTCTCATCTTTGTGCTACTCTCACTCTCGCATTTGTTACAATCACTTATTTATTATAAGGATTCACAATGCCACAGCTCACCTTTAGAGAAATCATAGAGCGCATTAAAGACATACTTGCCACAGATTCTATCCTAAAGCCTAAAGACATCGATGTGGCAAAAGCTCTTAATATGTCGCCAAATACCCTCGCTCAAGCAAAGTTTAAAAACTCTATTCCTTACAAAGCCATTATGGATTTTTTAGAATCTAAGCACATCTGTATCAATACCTTTTTCTATGGGAGTGCACCAAAAGAGAGTGTTCATACTTTCGAGCATTACAAGATTTTAAAACTTTATAGTGCTAATGCCTCTTTGGGTGGAGGCTGTATCAATGAAAGCATACAATCACAAGAAGTGATATTTGATGAGCGCATTTTAGCACATTTAAAAGCGAGAGATTGTGAGCTTATACTCGCACTTGGCGAGAGTATGGAGCATACATCACCGATAGGAGCTTATGCCTTGTAAGCTATAAAGAACGTGAAGTCAAAAATGGCAAGATTTATGCGGTGCGCACAAATGATGGAGTTTTTATTAAGCATTGCTTTATAAAGGGGCAGAGGCTAGAGCTTATTTCTGCAAATCTTGCCTATGAACCTATGAGCTATGCACTCAATGAAATAGAAGTAATAGGGCGGATACGAGGGGTGATTGCTCCTGTGTGATGATTACTTAAGAAATACCCCTAAAATATGCTCCATTGCTAGCTCTTGTATCTCCTCTTGTAAAGCTTTTGGGATTTTATCCTCTTTGCTAATGGGTATAAAAGGGCGGGCAGGGATAATGACTTTATGATTTCTCCCTGCTTTGCCACCAAATTGATGAATCCTCGCATACACTACACTTGTGCCTATACTTGCACTCTTGGTAGTATGTGAAGTGTGAATAGAATTTACTAGCTTTCCTTTATCTACAAGCTTTTTCTTTAAGCCCTTGCTCTTTTTAAGCGTAGCAGATGATAAAGGCTTCCACTTTTCCCCAAAGGGTGAGGTCTCTTTTTCAAAAGATTGTGAGGTAAAGAGAGCTAGAGTATTAGCAATATGTGCCATTAAAGGCTCTGTGTCTTTGAGCCTTAACTCTAAGCTTTGCATTTGTCCTCTTAGCTCATCAAAACTCATATATTTTGGCATAGCCTCTCCTTTTTTGTAAAGATATGGTATAATTGCTTCTGCCACAAAAGAAAATAAGCTGGAGTATCCCATTCCACTTGAAAAGTAGTGTGCAAGTCTAGAGCTTTCTTGCGTTTTGTGGCTGTGAATAAATCACTTTTTTATTTTTGAGATTTTTAAGCAAGACTTCTTTATTATCTACTGCTAGTAAGCTCTCCACCCAAACTTCCTTTTTTATCACTTAAGCTTTTGAGACTTAATCTATACCACCTATCAAGTTTGTTCAGCAAGATATATTTCACGCTAGATTTCTCATCTTGATATATAGAATCTATATGCTCTATCATATCCGCTATAAGCGTATAATCAAAAGCATCAATTTCTGGGTGTCTGCTTTTATGGTCATTTATAACACTCGTGCTTATGCGGATATGTTCTGCTTCATTAGCAAATATCTTTTGTAGTTGCTTTGGTATTTTGCAAATAGAGGCAGTTTTTTGTAAGTCCGATGTGCGCCATAGCTCATTTATCTCCTTAAACCTTACATTTCTTTGCTGTATAAATGCTGCTATGGCTTTTAGCCTTGTGATAGCATTTGGATTATTCGCGTGGATTTTAAGTTTTTGATTAAGAATGTGAGCAAGAGCCGCATTATTATCACTTATATCAAATGTTGCTTCTTGCACATTTGGCATATCACTTATATTACTTACCTTTAAGCCAAATCTATCAAGCTGTCTTTTTGTATAAGCTTCTACTCTGCATCTACACCCAAAATCAGCCCCAGGATAATGCTTCTCCCAAAAGCTATGCTCACGGGGCAAGATAGTATTATGCAAAAGCTTATGTGAAAGCCTCGTGCGTGAATCATTTATAGCTACATAGCGATAATATATCTCACCTTTGAGATTATCTTGTGTCATTTTACGCCCTTGATTATAAGAGTTAAGGATATTTTGATGATAAATTTGCTTTAGTCTTTTTGGGTTAAGGGGGGTATTACTTTGGGTAAGCAAACTTTGCACGTTTTGCTTCCACTCTTTAAACTCCTGTCCCTGAAGCAATGCTAGGCTTAGGGACTTTTGCATATCGCTTAATAAATCTACATTGGCAATGCCTTTAATAGTAAAAACACGATTATAAATATTATGTTTTAGGGTGGAAAGCTCATTAAGCACTTCAGGCTTTTTGCTTTGCAAATAAGCGATAGCCTCGCTTGGTGGTAGATTGAAATCAAAGTGTAACATCATCTGCCCCAAAGAGTGCGCCATTAAGAAAAAGCCTCATTAGCTCTTGCTCTTTTAAAAGCAAATCCTCTCCCTTAAAACTCAAAGCAATCTTTTGTGCTGCCTGCTCATAACTCTTGCAATCTTTTAAAAATGCTCCCAAATCAAACTCGCTCTTAGGATTCACATCTTGCAAGGCTTTATCAATCTCTAGTTCTTGCCCTGTGAGTAAGTCTTGAGCTTTGTTGAATGATAAATTGTGAGAAGTTTGCGTAGAATCTGCATAGCTTAAATGCGAGATTTTAAAGGTTTTCTCTAAACCGCTGCTTCAAAGCTTAAATCCCTTTTCTTTTCTTGCTTCACCTCCTTTATAGAATCTAAAACATCACTGCCCACTGCCTTTTGCTTTGCCTCATCAAGCAGCTTCGCACGCTTAAGGTTGCTATCATTAATGGCTTTGAGTGTGGGCATATGCGTTTTTGGCATTTTCTTGTGCGCTTGTAAAAGCATTTGTGGGAATTGTGCCTCGACTTCTGCGCGTGCCTCTTGCATTTTGCCTTTGCGCGCTTTAAGCTCTTTATAAAAGATTTTTTGCGCATTCCGCGCCATTTCCGCACTCATCTCCTCGCTATCAAGATTTGACGCTACGCCGATGAAGCGGTGCTGCTCGTCATACATAAAAAGCTCTTTGGTGTTATTGATATTTGCTGCCACAAATACGCTTGTATGCGCGAACATAGCGGCACTTTGATACCACAGCCCACCATAAGCGATACCTTTTTTATTCACAGCGCGCCTCTCAAGCGGGGAAAGCTTAGAGCAAAGCTCATATTCGTGGATTCTCACTGCCTCATTTACACGCGCGTTATACGCCTCTGCGGGTGTAGAATCTAATCTCTGCAAATACGCATTATTCATCAAAGAATGCGTGTAGGCATCTATCATCTGCCCTAGCTCTTTAAGCGTGTGAAGATTGGTTTGATTGCTTTTTTGCCCTCTTTTAAGTCGCCTCTGTGCGCGAGAGAAGAAAAACTCAATGGCTTGTCTTTGGCTCACACTATGCCCGATATAGCCTTTAATCCATTCCATAAGGTGATTTTGCAAACGCGCAAAGTTTCGCTCCACATAGGGCTTACACCACCCAGCGTATGCCCTCGTTTTGGTATGGGTAATATCAAGGCGCATAAGCACTTCTTTGATATATTTACTCACAAATGCACTACCATTGTCGCTTTTAATGCACTTTGGTTTGCCATAGGTAGTGATATATTTTGCAATGGCGCGAGAGACGCCGAGGCTATTTTCAGTATCGCTTATATGGAAGCTACACACGCCACTATAAGTATCAATGAGTGAAATAAGCACAAATCGCTTTTGCCAAGATTCTATGTTCTCTACCTCAAGCCCTAGAGAGCGCGCTATTTCGCTTGTATCAATAATCGCATCAATGCTTGTGGCATCTATCTCTACAATTTGATTAATAGAATCCGCCGCCCAATTACTCTGCCCAAGTGCAGGGAGGAAATTCCCAACCGCCGCATCTTCACCACGATAAATAATTTTTGCTTCTATGGGGTGAGCTTTTAAGTAAGCCTTGACATATCGCTCAAGCACACAATAGCTTATTACCTCGCTCCTTTTGGCTAAAAAATCCGCCAAATCCGCCTTGCCCACACTATCAAGATGAATATGCAGCATTCTATGTAATGAGGAGATATTCACCCTGCCACGACTTGCCAAAATAAGCTTGTTTGTGAGCTCCTCTAATCCAAGCTCTTTAATCTTGCTTTGCTCTTTTCTATTTTTGCCTCGCTCATCAAGCAATAGCTCAAGTCCGCCTCTCTTATATGCCCTCTGCCACGCATAGAGCTTATTTTCGCTTAAGACACAAGAGTATTGCCCACCTGCATTCAGCAGCGCGATAAAATCTTTTGCATTCACACCTTTTGTCTTATATACTTCCCATTCTTTGATAATGGATTTTTTCTCCAAAGCGAGATTCTTATCTTTTTGCGAAGCTTTGCTAAAAGCATCTAAAGCCCTCAACTGCCCATCATCATCTTTATTATCAAACATAGTCTTAGATTGTGCGCTTTGTATAAAGTGTGATGGACAGCTCAAGGCTTTTGCTTGCTCTTGTGCTAAAACGCTAGAAGTGCCTATTTTATGCGGTGTTGTAAGTGTTGTAGGTGTTGTAA
>NZ_JROY02000022.1:0-4611 GCF_000765685.2 Helicobacter sp. MIT 03-1616
GTATAGAGAAAAGTAACATTTTTCTATCTTTTAGGTAGAGAAATAGGGAGGTTGTAGGAAGTGTTTTAAAGTATTTGATTTATGCTTGAAAATGTGTATTTTTGGCGAGAGATTTAACGCGTGGGGATTTTGGCAGTTTTGACTGCTCCGCCACACTCGCCACAGGATTTTTTACAAAATTATCTTGGTGGGTTTGGGATTTTAAATGTGATTTTTGCTGCATTTATTGGCATTTTGCTTTATGTTAGGGTGGAGGCAATTATACCTATTGGTGTCGCATTACTTGGAGTTGGCGTCAATGAGGGTGTAATAATGAGTTTTTTAATCGCTGGCGCTGGTTGCTCTCTGCCTGAACTCATATTATTAAAAAGCATATTTAAGTTAAATTTTTTAGCATTGTTTGTTGGGTTGGTTTTATGTATTGCCATAGGATTTGGTATGATTATTTATTTTTTATAGTGAGGCATAAGATGAATAAGGTTGATAGTTTTTTAAACATTGTGGGTGCGCTCAATGATGAGACGAGAATATTAATTTTGAATTTTTTACCTGCAAATGGTGAGACTTGCGTATGTGATTTGCAAAATATGTTAGATATGAAGCAATCACGCTTATCAAGGCATTTGAAAATATTAAAAGATTCAGGCTTTTTATATGTAAATCGTAAAGGTGCTTGGGCGTATTATGGGATAAATAATCATTTAACCCCCTTTCATCAACAAGCTTTGCAAGCCATAGAAGAGCTTGATTTAAGATGTTTGCCACCTTTTTAGTGTTGGGAAAATTTTAGTGCAGTGTGCTTTGAATTGCTCATTGCTCATTCCCGCTTGTGCGCCATATAGCGAACACATTTCTATATACTCTTGCATTGAGACTTTATCTATAAATTCACCTCTTTCATAACAATACTTGCAATAATCAACACTCGCGCTTCCGTCCTTTTCTAAGCCCATTTGTTCTTTGGAAGTAAGGGGCATACCGCAGCTTTGGCAGATTGTATTTTGCATTAAGAATCCCTCTTTTTTCTTTAGAATCTATTCTTTATACCATTTTGGCGGATTGTTTTGTAATGGAGAACTTCCAAATATATCACGCATATCCAAAACGTTCTTGACGTTCCAACTATCCAAAGACTGATTGAATGATTCTGCCCCATAAAACATCTCTTGTATATATTTCACGCTGCTTGTATTCCACTTATCCAAAGGCTGATTGAAAGATTCTGCACTGTAAAAAATATTATCCATATATTTTACCTTACAAGTATCCCATGATTCTATCCCGCTGAAATCTTGCCTTGTGCTTCCTTCAAAAAGTTTTGCCATATCAGTAATGGCAGAAGTATCAATTTCTCCTAGATTAATACTTTCATCTTGGACAAAAGCCTTTAATTCCTCTCTAGTCTTTGGAAAATATTTGTGTTGAGAATCTGCGTAACTACTAGATAAATTAAAGACCATTATTGCCAATAATGCAAAGCCTACTTTTTTCTTTGTCCCCATTTTATACATTTTATTCTCCTTACTTCACACAAGATTACTCGCCACAAGCTCGGCTTGTTCTATGACTCTATCCACTGCAAGTTTTTGCATATCAGGCGGATAGCCATATTTTTGCAGCACCCTTTTAACTGCCACACGAAGCTTTGCTCGCACACTTTCTTTATGCTGCCAATCTAAGCTAACATTTTGCTTGAGAGTTTGAAAAATCGCTATGGCAAGTTCTTTTAGCTCATTTTTACTCATCACTTCTTTTGCACTTTCATTTTTGGCAATCGCTTCATAAAAGGCATATTCATAGTCTTTTAATCCCATTTCCTGCCTCTGCATATCACTCGCAACGAGTTCTTTGCCTAGGGCAATCAGCTCCTCTATGGCTTCTGCTACACTAAGGAGGTTGTTTTGATATTTTTGCATTGTCTTTTGCAGTCGCTCTATCAAGCTTTTTGCAGAAAGTGCAGAGCTAAGACGCGCACTTAGTTCATCATTTAAAAGCTTTTGCAAAGTCTGCAAGGCAAGGTTTTTGTGTTTATGGGAGGCAAGCTCGCTTAAAAACTCCTCTGAAAGGATAGAGAGGTTTGGCTTTGCAATCCCTGCGCTATCTAAAAGTTTCACTACCCCCTCACTCACAATCGCGTCATTAATAATTTGCCTAATTGCGCTTTGTGGCACAAGAGATTTTCCCTCCTCCTCTCTTTCGTATTTTTGCAAAGTCCTTTTGATGAGGTCAAAAAACGCCACATCTTTTGCGATTTTCTCCGCTTCCTCGCAAGGCAGAGCCATTGCATAGGATTTTAAAAGCCTTGTTGTATTATCTAAAAATCGCTTTTTGCCATTTTCTTGGGCTAGGATACATTCTAAAACTTGGGCGATAAACTGAAGTTTTTCTTGTGCGTTAAGCGTAAAATACTGCAAATAGTTGATTCCTTGCAGCATTTGCGCGGTAATTTCATAGTTTTCTTGCATTTTGTCAATGATTTTGTCTTTATCCTGCACAAACTCGCCCTTGCCTCCGCTTTGAGTATAAAATTCTAGTGCATTTTTTAGTTCATTGGCAATTCCTAAATAATCCACCACCAGCCCCGCCGGTTTGTCTTTATACACGCGATTTACCCTCGCTATGGCTTGCATAAGGTTATGTCCGCTTAGGAATTTATCCATATAAAGCGTATGCAGCGGTGGCACATCAAAGCCTGTGAGCCACATATCACACACGATAACCATTTGTAGCTCATCATCAATGCTTTTAAGCCTTTTAGCGATTTCGCTTCTTTGCGCCTTGCTCGTGTGGTGTTTGCTTATTTTTTCTCCATCATCGCTCTTTGCGGTGATAATCACTTTGATTTTACCCTTTGTGGAATCCTCATTATGCCACGAGGGATTTAAATGCACGATTTGCTCATATAAAGACACTGCGATTTCTCGGCTCATACAAACAATCATCGCCTTGCCTTGCAAAATCTTCTGTCGCTGTGTAAAATGCTCTAAAATATCCTTTGCGATAGTTTGTAGTCTATCCTTTGCCCCGACAATCTCGCATAATCTTGTGGCTTTGGCGTTGATTTTCTCTTGCTCCTCACTTTTGCTTAGTTTAGAATCTAGCGCGCTTAAAATCTCTTGTCCCTCTGCGCTTAAAGCAATTTTAGCTAACCTGCTTTCATAATAAATTGGCAAAGTCGCCTTATCCTCTACCGCTCTTGCAATATCATAAATATCAATGTATTCTCCAAAAACGCGCCTTGTGTCCGCGTCTGCCTTTTCTATCGGCGTGCCGCTAAAGCCTAGATAAGTGGCATTTGGTAGCGCGTCTCGCAAATATTTTGCATAGCCATAGCGGAGTTGCGCCTCCTCATCAAGTCGCGCTTCAAAGCCATATTGGCTTCTGTGAGCTTCATCACATAGCACGAGGATATTTTCTCTTTTGCTTAAGCATTCAAAGCTTTCTCCCTCGCTTCTAAATTTTTGAATCGTGCTAAAGACAATGCCCCCACTTGCCCTTTTAAGCTTTGCTTTTAAGTCCTGTGTGCTAGTTGCAAGGATTGGCTCTGTGCGTAAAAGCTCCTTTGCTCTAGCAAAAGTGCCAAAAAGCTGCTCGTCAAGGTCGTTTCTATCGGTGATGAGTAAAAGCGTGGGGTTGGCAAAGCTCGCAATCGCCTTTGCGCTGAAAAATACCATTGTGAGACTTTTGCCACTCCCTTGCGTGTGCCAGAGCACCCCTCCTCTTTTGTCTCCATTCATTGCGCTTCTAGCGGATTCTATTGCCTTTTGCACCGCATAGTACTGATGATAGGCAGCGATTTTTTTGTTGATTTTTGTCGTGGATAAGCCTGCTTTATCATAAAAAGTCTCTTTTTCAAAGAAGATAAAAAAGCGCGTAAATTCCAAAAGATTGTGAGGCTTTAATACATCAGGTATTTGGGGCATTTGCGTATTGGTTTTATCCTCGTCTTTCCACACCATAAAGCGTGTGAAGTCCGCACTCAAGCTCCCCACCTTGCTATTTAGCCCATCGCTTACCATACATAGCGCATTGGAGATAAAAAGCATAGGAATCTGCGCCTTGTAAGTTTGAATCTGATGATAGGCGTTTTGCAAGGTAGCATTTGGATTTAGAGGATTTTTAAGCTCACACACCACTAAGGGTAAGCCATTGACAAAGAGCATAACATCAGGGCGTTTGGGCATTTTAGATTCAAAATGGAGTTGATTAGCACACAAAAAGTGATTGTTTTGCGGGTTTTCAAAATCTAGCACTTGCAAGAGAATGCCTCGCATTTCACCATCAAGTAGTACTTCAAGCGGGATACCCTGCGTAAGATAAGCGTGGCATTTCGCATTTGCTTCTAAAAGTTCCTCATTTTCAAGGGCTTTAAGTCTAGCCAATGCCTCGCTTATAAGCTGCTCTTGGGTTTCTTGGCTTAAGGCTAGATTGCAAGGTTTGGAATCTGCAAAGTTAATCCTCTGCACCGCTTCTTTAAACTCACTCTCAAGTATCCACTCCTCGCTTTTGCGCTCTAATTCCTTGCCGCTTTTGTAGTCATATCCTGCGTTTTCTAAATGTTGCAGGAGCAAGGATTCTATGGCGTTTTCATCAAGCTTTTGAGGTTCTTGC
>NZ_JROY02000023.1:0-4401 GCF_000765685.2 Helicobacter sp. MIT 03-1616
TAAAGTGTGATGGACAGCTCAAGGCTTTTGCTTGCTCTTGTGCTAAAACGCTAGAAGTGCCTATTTTATGCGGTGTTGTAAGTGTTGTAGGTGTTGTAACTTGAGTTTGTGATATTGGCTCTAAAGTTGTAGCGTGTTGAGATTGGACGAATGCAAGCGCGCTAGATTGCGTTTTATGAGAATCTGTGTTTAAAAGATATGCTACTCGCTCTTGTGTGTAAGATTGCATAAATGATTCCGCCTCTGCTTGTGTAGCAAAAGGCTCACTCCAAATGCGAAGGACTTTGCCCCCACGACCTATACCATTTTCATACAAATACATAAAAAAATATGTATTTACAGAGAAAATTTTTTGTTTGTTTCTCTGAATTTTTAATTGCAAAGCGCGAAGTGATATACTCTTAGATTCTGCAAACTCTCTGCTGCTTACCCATTGTCCCATTATGCGCCCCTATGCGATTCCAAACCCATCAGATTCAAGCATTTCTTTCAGCTCCTTAGCTCTCCCACGCTTACCTTTTGTAAGTCCATAAGAAATTTGATTTAAAAGCCCTATGTCCTTTTCGCTTAAGCCCTTAGATTTCGCCCAAGTGCGTAATTTCATACATTCGCAATGCTAAACGCATTCTTTTGGGAAATCCATAGATTCTAGGGAAAAGGCAGCAAAAATATCTTTTACCCTTTATATTGAGTTGAGACAAAGATAAAAGCAAGTCTTTTTTGCTAAAGCCAAGCTCCTCGACATAGCCCACAAGCTGTAAAGATTGCATTAACTTTTTCACATTATCCAAACAAGCACGATAATAATACTCCTTCATTACAGGATTCTTTTCCTCTCTAAAAGAATGCAAAAAAGTCTGCAAAATCATAAAATAGCTATAAGTAATTTTTATCCGCTTATCTCTTGTAACAAATGAATTCATAATAGAGCTAGGAACAAGTGTATAATTATAAACTTGCTCGTGGCTTATATAAATATTTTTACATTTGCTTACTGATTTTGTGCAAAATGCAATGTCTTCATAGATGATATGAGGGATAAAAGTAATATTGTTTTCAAATATTAAAGAAGCCTTGCCGACAAAGCTTCCCGCTGAAGTTATCATAGCATACCCTCCAAGTGATAAAATCAAATCTGTGGGAGTATATAAGCCCTCAATATGAGAAGGAAACACTTGCCAATCAAACTCTACTTGCGTATATGTGGTAGGCTCTCTTGCGATATATATGCTATACATAAGCACATCTACATCATATTGTGTCAATATATGATAGGAGTGCTCTAGTGCATAACTCTGCAAATAATCATCAGAATCTAAAAAACGAATATAATTCAAATATTGTTGGGGGGGGGGGATTAGTAGAGATGATAAGATTCTTTACATATTCTAATCCCGCATTACGAGCCATTGATTGCCCTTGATTTTCTTGATTTAAAGTTACAAATCTAGCATCTTTATTGGCATATTCTTGAGCGATTTCTCCACTAGAATCTGTGCTACCATCATTCACTAAAATCGCCTTCCATTGCGTATAACTCTGTGAAAGAAGTGAATCTAGGCATTTTCT
The DNA here is from genome assembly GCF_000765685.2 of Helicobacter sp. MIT 03-1616. Lineage (NCBI taxonomy): Bacteria > Pseudomonadati > Campylobacterota > Epsilonproteobacteria > Campylobacterales > Helicobacteraceae > Helicobacter > Helicobacter sp. MIT 03-1616. The sequence continues at coordinate 1,570 of NZ_JROY02000023.1, forward strand.
TAAATACCTCTCCACATTAAAAATTGGCACGATGATATAAAACATTATTTGCTCATTTGCCACCTAGCACCTCCTCCCACAATGGCATAATAGCCTCTTTACTAAACTTTTGTGCTACTCTTGCTTTTGCTGCCTCGCCCATAGTTTTGCGCTTATTTTCATCACTCATTAATTCTATAAGCTTATGTGCATAAGTATGTAAATCATTATCTTGTATTAAATAGCCACTTTTGTTATTTTCTATAATATCACTTGGACCTGTTTTAATATCAAAGGCGATAGGACACAATCCATAGGAGCAAGATTCTAAAAGCACCATAGGAAAACCCTCATAATAGCTACTCATAGCATAAATACTCGCATTAAGATATTCAGATTCTATATCTTTGGTAAATGGCTTGAGAATTATGGAATCTTGCAATCCTAAATCTTTAATTTTAGTTTCTATCTCACTCTTTATATCACCATCACCTACGATAACAAGCTGCCAAGAATGTAATTGGGGGGGGGGCACAGATGATTGAAGGCTCTGTTGAAGCAGAGCCCAAATATCAATGAGGCGCAAAAAGCCTTTTTGATCACCTCTATCCATACGCCCAACTGATATGATACTTTTTTGCTTCAAATCTGTTTGTTCTGTAGAAATAATAGGTAAAAAATTAGGAATAACCTTAATATCTTTGTGGTATTGCTCCCAAATAGAAAGCTCTTTAGAAGAAAGGACAACAAGAGTGTGGAAAAAATTATTTCGTGTATTATATATACTAAAATTTAAATGAATAAGTCTTATATATCGTGTGAACTTGTGCTTAAGAAAAGGTATATAAGTGCTGTCATTTGCAATGACTACATCAAAATCTCTAAAATCAAAATGCACTTGTGCATTAAGAATAAATTTATAACAATTTTTATAATAGATTTTAGAGAAAACATTACGACATATTTGTGCTTTAAAAGCAGATTCTGAAATATTATGCCAAAAGTGAAGTTTTATGTTATTATTAATATGGTAAGGTAAGTTTTCATTGGCTTTATAAAAGCTTAATATTTCCACTTCATTCCCTACTTCGCTTAAAGCATTGGCGAGATTTACCACTACTCGCTCCGCCCCACCAAATATACTTATGTCATTTATTGTGAGCAAAATCTTCATTACACATAGACCGATGAATAAGGGCAAAATAAAGAGCAAAAACCAAGAAAAAAGATTTTAACATAACGGGGTGCATCACATCAAACTGCACTTGCACCCATAATCCAATTAAAAAAACACTCACACATTTTGACACAAAGCTAAGTTGAGTATGTGTCTCCTTATATGAAGTTTTAAGTGCTATATACAATATATAAAAATTGAAAAATACAATAGTCAAAAAACCAAAGACACCATATTCTATGAGAATAGATAGGGGCGTAGAATGTATATGCCCAAAACCATATACATTTTCTGCGTTACTATATACAGAAGTATCAATATAGATTCTGTAAGGATTGTCTTTGCCATAATAGGAGCGCAAATATTCTCCTACACTTGTTGCACCAGCAATATGTGGCTTAAAAGGTTCTTTCATAATAAGATGAAGTGCTGATTTATACATCGCAAGTCTTGTGATTGCTGAATGCTCTAAGATAATCTCATTTTTGCCAAATGCTAGACTTTGAGATGAGCATTGCAACCATTTTTGTGTATCATCAAAACAATAAGCATCATATTGCCCCATTTCTATGGGAGCACTCTGCCATATAGTAGAAACATTATCTATCATATGTCCAAAATTATACCTATCGGATAATGTCTTGCTGTAAGTGTAGATTCCATAAATAGAAGGTATGCTGATAAGCAAAATAAGAAAAACAACATAAATTTTATATTTGTAATGCCATATAAAAAATGGAGACAAAAGTAGCGCAAAAAACCCCAACAAAAAGGAACGTTCCCCATTGCCTATAATCGCCATAAAACAAAAAAGTAATCCCAAAGCAAAAAGGAGCTTAATCTTTATATTGTGTGTTGTAGCCATACCTACAACACAAATCGCACTTGCCCCAAGAAGCCACACATTAAGAGCTATAATATGAAAGAAAAAAAGCGGTGTCATATGAGTTTGAAAATGATTACTTACCCAGACATAAATTGTGGCTATCACATCAATTGCACACATTAATCCAAATAATAGTAATAAAATATTGACTTTATTTTTTGATGTATGTATGACATAAAAAAACATAATAAAAAATAAAGCAATCCAGCCTAAAATATGACTATTAATCTTTTTGAACATTTGAGACATTGTATTTGGTGTAATCGTATCAAATAAAGTGCATAAACCAAGAAGTAAAACAAGAGCAAAACAAATAAGAGGGATTTTGATATTTTTTAAATCATTCCAAGATAGTTTTTTATAGTTACATATAAAGAAAATCAATCCACCAATATGAAAAAAAGTTTGCGCATTAAAATTCTTGCCAATAGAATCTCCTAATCCATAAAAGATTATACCTGCACAAAACAAAATAAAAGTAATTTCTTGGTTGTAAGTTTTTATAACATTCACTAAACGCATTTGCTCCCTTATAATATTTTAGCTCAAAAAAGCTAATTCTAACATATATGAAGTTAAGAGACATTTAATACTACACTAAATCTTGGTAATTCAATAATAATGTATTTTTCATCACCAATATCTCATTATCGCATAAAAGTGAATGATAAAATCTGTAAGACAAAGGAAGTTCCCTATCCCTGCATCGACCTACATTCCCACACTTGAAAAGTGCAGTATCATCGGCGAAGAGAAGCTTAACTGCCAGGTTCGGAATGGAGCTGGGTGT
>NZ_JROY02000024.1:0-4256 GCF_000765685.2 Helicobacter sp. MIT 03-1616
TTAATAATTTCTATATTCTACGCAAAAATTTTGCAATCAAACTTTGGGGAAGGACACAAACACAATGAAAAAGATACTTGCAAAAATCACATTCTTTTTGATTATGGCTCAAGTTTATCTCTATGGAGCATTTGGAGAAAAACTCAAAAATTCAATAGCAACAGAAGTGAATAGCACAGGAGATATTGTTATGGGTGTAATTCATATTCTAGTAGGCGTATTTGGTGGTTTAATGATTTGTTTTCTTGCTATTGCTGCAAAGTTTAAACCAGAGCTTCTAAAAGACAATATGAAAACAATTATTTGGATAGCAATTATCACAGGTGTGCTATGGGGTGTAACTAATAATGGTGTAAGCGTGTTTCAATGATTGAGATTGATAATTTTAGAGAAATCACAAAAAAGGACAAGGTGTATTTGCCACGCACAAACATAGGCTTAAGCAGAACTTCTTTGCTTATTGCCCTGCTAGGTGGCGGTGTATTGTGGCTCATACTTGTATGGTGGGCAATACCTTTATTTGTTTTGATTCTCGCTACGCTATCTATTTTTGAATATTTTGATGAAGATATTTACGACATTCTCATCATACGCTCAAAGATGAAATCAAAAAATATTTTTTACGCATAAGGAATACAATGCAATTTGCAAAAAAGATTATTCAAAATTTACGCAAACACAAAAATATTGATACTCTCAATGAAGCTTTTAACAAAACAATGAAAGAAGCCGAAGGCATACTTACACTCCAAGAGCCAACAATCTATGCGATGAATGAAGAATCTAATATCGCTTCAAAATTTAGTGATAAATACATAGCAACACAAGATGGTAACTTATGTGCGGGATTCAGAATTGAAGGCATAAGCTATTCAGCAATTACACTTAATCAAGAAATAGAACTTGTTAATACACGCAATAGATTTTGGAGTAAGCTTGATACGAATGTGGAAGTAAATATCTTTGCTAAAAAAGAAAAAATTCATTTAGAATTTGATTCAAGCTCCCCAAATCATTTTGCCGAAGAGATAATAAAAAAATGGGAGAGTGGAATCGTAACATATAAAATCAATTACTACCTCATTGTCTCCACAAAATCAAAACAAGTCGCAGGTTATTTTGAAGCAAAAAAAGAAAAAATGACGACAGAACAAATTGCAGATAATCTAAGCCCAGAGAACAATACTACGAGGTTTGAATTTAAGGCAAAAAAAACTTGATGAAGTATGTGAAGAAATAAAAAGTGCATTGGGAGACTTTAAGCCTATTCAACTTGACTCTGATAGTATTATCAACTTCTATGCTACCTACTCTAATATGCAATTCACAAATTTACGCTATGGATATGAAAGTATAACAGATTCTTATATCACTTCAAATGTCGAGTTTAAAAAAGATTTCATCATTTTTACCCGCAACGATGGTAAGGAAATCTATGGGAGATTCTTAAGTGTTAAGGCATATGAAACAGAAAATATTTCAAGTATATTACCAACGACCATTCTAAGAGAGAATACAGATTATTTTCTTATTTTTCACTGCGAAGCTCTTGATAGAAACACTTCTCTTAATAAAGTGAAAAATGCTAAGCTCTATGCTGTTGAGCTTATTCAAAATGCCCTTGAAACCTTATTGCAAGAGATTCAAACAGATAGAGAAAAACTCTTGAAGTTTTCTCTTAGCATTCTTGTTTTGTCAGAGTATGGAATGAAAGACCTTGATTCTAAAACAAACTCACTTATAGCCATACTTAAAGCTCAAAATTTAAGTGTTGCAAGAGAGACACTTAATCTTAAACCATTGTTTTTTAGCTTTTTCCCATCTCGTGGCAATATTAATGCAAGAATCCGCACACAAACAAGCTCGGTAATAAGCACACTATGCACCTTTGAGAATGATATTTTAGGATTTAAGAACTCGCGATGGGGGAATCGACCCATAACGATTCTAAAACACCTAAGTGGAAGCCCCTACTTTTTTAACTTTCACGACAGCCCTAACGAAGATGCTTCAGGGCATACGCTAGTTATAGGGGGAACAGGCTATGGCAAAACAACGCTTATGCAGTTTTTTATGACAAATCTCTTTAAGTATGATATTAACATCTTTGCAATGGATAAATTGCGCGGTATGCACAATTTTACAAACTATGTTACAGGAGAATACCACGATTTAGAACTTGATGGTTTTAAGCTTAATCCCTTCTCTCTTGGTGATACAACAGAAAACAATAACTTTTTAAAGTCTTGGTTGTGTGAAATGGGCGAAATAGGTAATGGGGAACACGAACTAAGAAATATCGTAGGAGACACAATAAGGCAAATACGAGAAACACAAGCACAAGATGATAGCCATATTTTTACACTCAAGGATTTTTACGACAGCTTACACTTTCCAAACTCACAAGATGATTTAAAAATAAGATATAGGGATTATCTTGAAGGATTGTTTGACAACAAAGAAGACGCACTTAATTTTAGCAAACAACTTTCAGTGCTTAATATGGACGCCATACTCAAGGATCAAAAGAACTCGGCGTTATGCGCCTTGTATCTTTTTCATAAAATAAAAAATATCTCAAAGAATGCAAACAAGGGCTTTTTTATATGGATTGATGAGCTTAGAGATTACCTCAATAATCCAAATATGTGCAATGCAATCATTGAATCCATTATGGAAGTGAGAAAGATAAATGGTGTGATGGCAATGGGAGTGCAAAATCTTGATTTTTTTAAGAATGTGGCAAATGCGGAAGCCTTCATAGAAAATATGGCAAACATTATCATATTTCCAACTACAGACGCGCGAACACTTGAAAGACTTCAAGACCAACTTTCCTTAACAGGAAGCGAAATTAACTTCTTGCAAAATACAAGCAAGGCTTCAAGGCAAATTCTTTTAAAGAGAAAAGACGAATCTGCAATTCTTGATATTAATTTTTCAAGACTAGGCGAACATTTAAAAGTATTCAGCTCTGAATCTAAAAATGTAAATGCGCTCATAGAGTGTAAAAAATATCACCCGCAAGAATGGAGAGCAATGTATCTTAAAAATCAAAAATCAATTCTACAAAAGGAGAACCTATGAAGAAATTTTTAACACTCACTATGCTCGGCTTTTTAGCTATAACAATCTTAGGTTGTGGTAGTAGCAAAACTAAGATTCCCTCAAAAAGCCCTTGTGCTTGTTATGACATTATCATTGATATGGATAAACAAGGATAAAAATGACTTTTGGGGATAATGAATACAAAAAGGACGCAAACTTTCTGTTTAAGCTAGAAAGGCACATTAAACAATATATGTTTTTTTGGATTATTGCAGAATCTGCAATAATTGCATTATTAATTATTACCATAATGGTAATGCTACCACTCAAGCAAAATGTGCCTTATCTTGTGTTTTTCTCAAATGCAGAGAGTAATTTTGTAAGGGTAGAGCAAGGAAACTTAAATATTAGAAGTGAAGAAGCACTTCTTAAATCTATCCTCGCAAGTTATGTGCAAAAGAGAGAAACAATCAATCGTATTGATGATGAGTTACGATACGAAGACATAAGAGAACAAAGCTCTAATAAGGTATGGGATACTTTTAGAAGAATTGTAACACAAGAAAACTCTATCTATCAAAATAAAGAGATATATAGAAAAATACATATCATCAACCTAAGTGTATTATCAAAAAGCGTAGCCAATGTAGATTTTATCTCTATCACTCAAAATACTAAAGACAAAGAACTCAAGCGTTACCGAGCCACACTCAAATATGACTTTATAGAGCAAGGCATTAGTTTTGAATCTGTGCCACGAAATCCCACAGGATTCATAGTTGAAGATTATGCGCTTACTGAAGTTTTTATTGATGACCAATCACAAAAACAGGAGAATAAATAATGAAAAAAATAATCCTTACATTTCCCCTTTTAACCTCTTTTGCTTTAGCCGAACAACCTTCACTAGAAGAACTAACCAATCAAAGAGTGCTAGAAGGGCAAGAACAAATGTTAGAAATGGTAACAAAAATTCAAGACTTGCAAGACCAAAGAGAACAAGATAAAGAAAGAGTCAAAAATAGCCCTATGTTAGATTCTACAAGTAGAGATTTTAGCTCAAGCTCAATTCCTATTCAAATGCAATCACAAACTCAAGAGCCACCGACAGAACAAGAAATATTGCTTAGAAAACAAGCGGTAAGAAGCCAAAATCTCAATGCAATTCAAGGACAATTCTTTGCCAAGAATTACAAAGGCACAGAAAA
>NZ_JROY02000025.1:0-2679 GCF_000765685.2 Helicobacter sp. MIT 03-1616
GCAAAAGACTTTGTAGAATCTGCTTCAAATGTCAATCTTACTCACGCACAAGAGCTTACCCTACAAAAGAATCACAATGTCAAACCAAAGGATAAAAAATATTACACATTTTATCTTAGTCAATCGCTTTTACAAGAAGTAGAGACATTTTTAAATGAATTTGGCGTAAGAGGTGAAACAAAAGGCTCACTCATTGAGGATTCTTTAAGATTTTATCTATCCTACAAACAAGAGCTTTTAGCCAAAGAGCTAGAAGATAAACTTAAGAAACTAAAAAATAAATCCAGCACTCAAAAGTCTTAAAATCTCCTTGCATAGCTTTATCTTTTCTTTTTAGATTCTATTGTCAATTTTGCTTTAGTTTCTATTGCAGATTCTAATATCACAAGTTTATGTGATTGTGCTTTAGTAGTATAAGAATCTCTATTATCTTGCATAGCTTTATGTGCGAGATTGAGAGTAGTTACAATAGATTCGCTAAATTGTGATTGTGGTGCATTTGGAATAGGATTTAAAGCAATATTATGCTTGTGTAAAGTCCTTTCACACACTTGTTGTTCTTTTAAAAGAAAGTTACATTTTTTATGCAGATAGGCTATGCGCTTTATATCTTTATGTTCAATCGCTAAAGACTGCTCTAAATCCTCTTTTGTAAGGGCTAAATGTGCATTAATATCTATCATTCTTTGCTTTATGGCTTGGAGTAAGCTTTGCGCGTTACATTCAAGAGTATCTATGCACTCTTTCTTCTTAGATTCTAAGGCATTGTTTTGTGGAAAAGTAAGTGTAGAGACAATATGCTTATAATGCAAGAGATGTGATAGCTTTTTACTTAAAGCAAAGGCATTACTTTTATGATTGTAGTTTGTAGCTTCTGCAATAATTCCACTGCTCATTTTCTCTATATTTTCTCCTAGAGTATGTTCAAATTGTGCTATATCTCTTTTAAAGTGTTTGAGTGTATCTATCACATCAAGAGGCAAGTATCGCTCATATGACTTAAACGAGCTAAGAATAGACTTCTTTTTGTTAAGCAAGGTAAAATGATGTGAAAAGCTTTTATAAGTATCCTCCCAATCTAAAAATCTTTTCATATGTTCCCTTAAAACATTAGCTTTGCGCTCATTTTTATTCATTTGATTTTTTGCGCGAGAAAGTTCATCAAAGAGGAGTAATCTTTTTTCTTTAAGTTGAGTAGGATTAATGCCTTTAGATTCTAGCTCTTTAATCTTTTTTTCTACATTCTTTAAATGTCTTGAAGTTTGCCACATTTCTTGCTTTAAGATTTCATTAGCAGAATAAAGAGATTTGATTTTAGCATTAAGGCTATTAATAGCTTTTTTATAAGTAGCAAAGAATCTTACATCTTGCTCTATACTATCATCTTTATTAGCATTACTTGTGTTAAATTTATCTAAGTTTTCAAGTTTAGAATCTAAATGTTGGCGCAAAAAATCTCTATTTACCTTGACATCGTTGCTATAATCTAACTTTCCATTTGAAAGAACAAACAAGTTTTGTTTAAAATCCTCACGCAAACTATCATAAAATGCTGCACATTCTTGCTTAGAGTTGAAGTGAAGTTTTTTCTTTGAAAAGATGTTTGTCTTATTAATGATGATATGAATATGTGGCTTGTTTTGATGAGCGTGAGGGACAAGAATATATTTATACTCTGCAAAATGACTCTGCAAAGTATTTTGAGCAGATTGTAAGAGTATTTCCATAATGGTAGGAGAGTGTATTTCATTGAGAGAAAAGACTAAATGCAAGGCTTCATTTGTGTTTTTGTTTGATGAAAAATCTTTTTGCCAATCTTTTAGAATCTCATCTACTCCTACAAAGTTACCAAGATAATCAATCGCACATTTTTTATGCTGTGATAAAAGCTCTGTATGAAAGTCCATATCATCAAAAATATTCATAGATTCTTGATAGCTCTTTTCAATGGTATAACTTAGAGCATTATGCAAGTGTGTTCTTTTCATATTGCCAATATTTTTGATGATAATCTTATTTCTATGATGAGTGTGAGAAGTAGAAGAATGACTACTAGATTGAGTGAAATAATTTATAAAAGCATTATGCACTTTAGCTTGATAAACTTCAGGAGTTTTTCTGGCTTTTTTAAAAGAAATATATTCAAAAAGTTTTTCATCTTCTTTTATCTTTTCTAAAGGCACATCAATAACAATATCATTCATAAAAAAATCCTTTGGTTCTAACCAAAGAAAACTACAAAAATACAAAACTTCACTCAAAGGATTCTAGCAAAATTTTATAAAGACTTTTGACTTTTTTTCTGCAAAAAAATCATAAAAAAATATCCCTTAAATATGCTTCAAAAATAAGAAAAAATGTAAATGTGCAGGATAACCCTTTTTATGTGCATAAAAAGATAAAGAATGCCTTATGCAAGGGGCTTTGAGATAGGTAAAATGCCAAAAAGTCATTTTTTGCAAGAATTTGAGCTTAAATTTTTGCAAAAATGATAAAAAAGTAATCACATATCATAGAACAAAATCATCTCTTAACTTCATAGCAAAATTTATAAACTTAAAGTGCAAAAAGAATCTATAATTTCATATCAACTTTGCTTCAAATTCAATACAAAATCATAGACTAACAATTTCACTTAAATTGAATACAACTTTGCCACAAACTTAAGAGCATTTCAAG
>NZ_JROY02000026.1:0-2578 GCF_000765685.2 Helicobacter sp. MIT 03-1616
AAATTCGCAATTTATCCACTTAATAAAATTCCTCTAAAAGAAACTCTATAATCCTATTTTTCGTGCTTTGATTAAACAATGTTTCTCCGCAATTTATCCCTTTAATAGCCTATTTCTCCGCAATTTATCCACTTAAAATTCGCAATTTATCCACTTAATAAATGCTATAAAGGCGTGTAACACTACTTTTTGAGCTCTTCTAAAACAAACATAAAAAACAAAAATTTAAAAGGGGAAAAGTATATGATAATAGTTCTTATATTTATTATTTATAAAGCAAAGAGAATTTTCTTTTGAATTGGTTTTAAGTTTTAAAGTGTTTGAGTTAAATCTTCGTTAAAATCTTTATTTTTTGGAATGAGGATTTGTGTTTGAATTTCATAAGATTGCGTGATTTTTTTCATTTGAGTGTTGAATTTTTTTCCTTGTGTGTCATTATCAAAAGCTAGAATCACTTGAAGATTCTTTTCTGCGCTTGATAAAAGAAAAGAGATTGCTTCTTTTGTCTTTTCTGTGATAGTTCCTCCTGTGGCACAAAGTAAAGTATGTTTTGGCTCTAGCTTTTGGAGTTGTAATACGCTTAGAGAATCAATGCTAGATTCTGTAATGATTAAAAATGTGATTTCTTTAAGACTTTTTGTGCTATGAGCTTTGAGAATTTCAAGTCCTTTTTTTCCAAAAGAAAGAGTTTTAAGTGCCTTTGCATAGTCTTTGCCTTCTCTGTCTTTTGTGATTGGTTGATTAAGTTTTGCTGTATAGCCACAAAGAGATAAATCTTTGGCATTTAAGTTTTTTTCATAGATATAAGTAGGGAAGCATACATTATTGCGATTGTCTATTTTGATATTATATTGAGTAAAAAGTTCTTCTTTGATTCCACGCTTTTTTAAATAATTTCCTCTCACTGCTGAATTTTTACTTGAAAGATTGATTGATTTGAGGTTTTTAAAATTGATTGCGGCTTGAATTTCATTGTTTTTTAGCTCTGTGGCAATAAGCTCATAAGATTGTGAGATTTTTTTACCTTGCAGAAGCTCTTTAATATTAATTTTTCTATTTTTGCAAAAATGATGTATATTGCCCTTATCGTGTTCGTTAAATGGGTTGAAATAGAGATAATGCGCGTTACTTTGCCTCGTGATTACAATCATATCGCCATTTGGGCTACTCATTGTAATATGTCTTTGTGAGCTTTTCTCTCTTTTGATTGTGTAGCCTATTTGCTCTAAGATTTCGGGAAGTGGTAACAAGACAAAATCGTAAGCTCTCAATTTTTTCCTTTTAACTTAAAAAATACTTAATTTAAGTTTTCTCAATTCTTAAAGGTTCTAAAGCCTTAGAATCCATACTTTAAGTTTTGCATTTTTTGACTTTGAAACTTAAAGAAATTGAAATATCCCCATATTACGATATTTGGAGCATTTTTATTAAGTTTGAAAATTTTTATTTTCATAACTAAAAATTTTATATCGTGCAAACTCACTTGAACTCATATTTTTTTGCTCTGCCATTTCTTGAATTTTGTGTATTTCTTTTTCTGTGAAGTAAATAGTCATTTTTTGTGTGCGCTTATTTGCTTCACTTTTTGGTGGAGCTCCTCTTTTTTTATTTGGAGCTTTGCTGGTTTCTCCCTCTGCGCGATTGACAAAATCATCTGCTTTTTTGTGGAGTTCTACATTCTTAAAAGAGTTTATGTTTTTAAATCCTGCCATTTTTCAACCTTTCATTTATATATATTTTAGTATTATTTAATGTATAAAATAATACTAAAATATATATAAAAAATAAATAAATTATTATTTTTTTATATTAGAAAATATTTTAAATCTTTTGTGCTTCTGCTAAGAGTTCATTATAGAAGCTTACAAAATCATCAAAGGCTTTGTCGCCACTTTTACAAAATTCAGTAATACCCATTCCTGCAGATGTCGCATTCTTAAAGGCTTCACGCTCGTGAATTACCGCTTTCATCAAGTGCAAATTTTGCAAGTTCTTTTCATTAATATATTCGCGTAAATCGTTGATTTTTTTCTCTAAAAATGGATTTGGAGAAGCCTTATCAATGACAATCAGGGCTTTAGATTCTGGGTTAATTACGCTTACTTCATCATAAAGTGAAATCATTTTATCAAGCACTACTACATCATATTGACTAGGCACACTTGGAATGATAATTAAGTTTGCAATAGCAAGAGCTTGTCGCATTTCTTTAGAATCTCTCCCCCCTGTGTCAATCACAATAGAATCATATTTTGAAGCAAGAGATTTAACTTCTCGCGCTAAGCCATCGCCGAGCTTTGTAACTGAATTAAACAATAGGGGCAAGTCTGCATTTGTGCGAATATTAATGAAAGCTTCACTGCTCCTTTGAGGGTCTGCGTCAATGAGTAATACATCATCACCTTCTTGAGCTAACTTACACGCAAGATTAACTGATAGAGTAGTTTTGCCACTCCCGCCTTTTTCATTTACAACCGCAATTATCATTTTTATCCTTTTTGATTGATTTAAAAACTATTAAATATTAATAAAGTAAATATAAAGTAAATATTATATATTTATATTTTATATATAAAAT
>NZ_JROY02000027.1:0-2027 GCF_000765685.2 Helicobacter sp. MIT 03-1616
CAAGCTTTTGCTGTCTGTATCCTGCTGTTTTTTGATAAAGCTCCCCTTTGATGTCTAGCACCACGCAACTTTGTGGTAAAGACAAGAGATTAGGAATAGCTATACTTGCAGTTTTGCCTGTTCCGGGAGGTGCAACTATGAGTGTAGCAAGAGGCTTGTTTGAGCGTATAAAGGTTGGTGGCTTCTTGCTACCATTTCTAAAACAACCAAACATCATACCTTCTTCATAGTTTAAGCCCATTTGAGCTAATTCTTTTTTGTCTGCAAGTCTTGCATTTCCATATTCTCCTTTAGCCCTTGAGTTTCCTATGAGTGAAAACACAATCCAAATAACTAAAGGGATTAAGGCATAAATAATTGCCATATAGGACTTTAGTTTAAGATTGGGGTTGCCTAAGTTTGAAAAAATCTCTATACCTATGTTATATGCAATTTTAAAATTCTCTATACTCGTAGGGATATGAAAAAAATAAAAAATGCTACAAAAAAATATGATTACACTTAGAATCACACACATAATAAGAGACAATGCGTCTCTTTTGATATTTTTCTTTGTTTCTTCTTTAAGCATTGAGTATCCTTTGTAAAAGTTTTTGATTCTGCTTTGCAATAGATTGAAACTCTAAGAAGATTCTCTTCGTTTCTTTGGCTTCTTGCGTAAAACTTTCTTCATTTGCTCTAAATCCTAAGTTAAGATGATGAGCGATTTGGTTTATATTACCTGCCACGCGCGATATTTCTAAAAGCATTTCTGCATTAAATTTTGAGCTTTTGTCAAGAATCTCTAGGATTTTTTGTGCTTCTTCTATGCGCAATAATTGCCTTATAAACTTTGATTTAGAGATGTTTTGTTTTTTTGCCATTTGGTTAAGTAGTTCATAGTCGTGAAGCTTCAAGCATATTAAAACCTTTTTTGTTTCCATTACTATCTCCTTATACTTCCTTTGGAATGTGATTTTTAATGTCTAGAATCTCATTAACAATTCTTGTATTACCTTGTCTTTTTATTTGAATAATGAAGTCAATAGCTGTGCGAATATAGGCTTTAAGAGCTACTCTATCTTGCATTCCCCCAAACATAGCGTTAGTGATAAGGGCATTAATGGCATCTTCACTATTATTTGCGTGAAGTGTGCTTAGATTGCCCTCGTGTCCTGTGTTGTTGATACGCAAGAATGCTAGGGTGTTGCGTATGTCAATTTCTCCAAGTAGGAGTCTATCTGGTCTTAAGCGCATAGCATTATTTATAGCCTGTGTGTAGCTATAAATTTCATTCTCTTCTTTGGGGACTGCTAATTGTGTTTTGTTTTTGTTTTCAATCATTAGTTCTTGAGAATCTTCTATGGTTACAATGCGTTCATCTTGTGGAATTTCATTCATTAGGGCATTAAGAAAACTTGTTTTGCCTGTGCCTGTTCCACCGCTTACCAAAACATTTTTTCTTTGTGGAATAAGAGCTTTGATTTTTTCATAATCCCATTGCTCTTTGACTTTATCACTTAGTATAAATTGCTCTAGTTCAAAAGCTTTCGCACTAGGGATTCTTATGCAAATACATACATTTGAGTGAAATAGAATGCTATTGTGTTGGGCTTGAAGTCTATATCTATTATATGGCGGTGGTAATTCACAAGAAAGGCTAGGGTGCTTCTCATTAAATCTTTGTCCTCTGCGCGTGGCAAGTTGTAACAAAAAAGATTCTAAAAAGCTATATGTTAATGCGGAATCTTCTATGTATTCCCATTTTAGCCCATAATCAACGCAAATTTCTCCTGTTTTATTGATAATAAGCTCATTTGCTTCAAGACGCAAGTATTTATCAAGCACTTTAAGCTTTTGCATAAGAATGGGTGTAATATGGTTTGCTTCCATTACTCACCTTTGTTTCCTATGTTTTCAAGCTCTTCAAATGAAGATTCAATTTTAGCTTCTATGTTTTGGAGAATTTTTTGTTGCTTGTCTCGTTGTTTAGATAGCTTTTCTATCCTGCTTACGAGTCTATCCTCATTTTTTCTGTTTGCTCTTAT
>NZ_JROY02000028.1:0-1593 GCF_000765685.2 Helicobacter sp. MIT 03-1616
GCAGATGAAATTTTTTCTTGAGTAGATTCAAAAGTATAAGGCGTGTTTAAGAATTGACTTAAAGCCTTAAGCTCATTCTCTTTAAACTTGCTTCTTTCCCCTTTTAAAAGATTATTTTGCTTCTCTTTACAGAGATTTATTACAAAATCTTTATTTTTACTTAGCTTATGGGCATAAGCTTGAATCTTATCGTTTAAATCCAAACTTATATCTATACGATTAATCGCATTGAGATGATATTCTAAGTCTTTTGCCATATTAATAAGTGTAAAGGCATTTGATTTTTTATTGAGTGAATTTGAAAGCAGTAAATCAAGCTCTAAATTCTCTTTAAAGTGCTTCTCTAACTTTGCTTCATTAACAAACAAATCATTTTTAATTTGGGAGATGAGATACACATCATTTTTTGAATAATTTTTGTTAGTAACATTAGATTCTAAGAATTTTAAGTAAGCTTGTTTTTTAGCAAGTGTAGCATAGTCATTTTTATAGCTCAATCGCTCATAGTTTAATTCTTTTTCTATGGCTCTAAGAGCTTTTATCTTAGTTTTATAATCTTGCAATGATTGCTTAAGCTCACTAATCTCACTATTATGGCTTTTAACAAGCTTTAATTTTTTATAATAGAGTTTATCGCCACTTGTCATAAGTTCTTTAGCTTCATTGACAAAGAGAATTTTTGTTGCAACCTTTTGCCTTATTGCTTCATTAATAGTTTGAATTTTACTCTCATAAAGCGAAATTTTATTGACAATGGAGTGCATACTTTTTGAAATCTCGTTATTAATATTAAGCGGTATTTCAAGTGAAGCTCTAGCGTGTTGTTTTAATAAATCGCGCTCAAATTTATACTTATTTTCATAGTTCAAGTTTGGATTATGAAAGTTAAGAGAGTTTTTAAAATCCTCACGCAAGAGATTCCAAAAATCCTTTATATCTTGCTTACTCTTGAAATGTAGTTTCTTACGAGAAAATATATTGTTTTTGTTTAAGATAATGTGAATGTGTGGTTTATTTTGATGAGAGTGAATAACACTTACAAACTTGTATTCAAAGAAATT
The DNA here is from genome assembly GCF_000765685.2 of Helicobacter sp. MIT 03-1616. NCBI lineage: Bacteria > Pseudomonadati > Campylobacterota > Epsilonproteobacteria > Campylobacterales > Helicobacteraceae > Helicobacter > Helicobacter sp. MIT 03-1616. The sequence continues at coordinate 1,062 of NZ_JROY02000028.1, forward strand.
CTTTTTCATTACTTCACTCACAGAGATTTTTAATGCTTCAAGGCTATGTTTATCCACAGCCTCATCAAGCGAAAATGTGAAGTGCCACGCTTCTTTTGCGTTCTCTTTTGATGAAAAATCTTTTTGCCAATCATTCATAATGTCCTCTAAGCTCACGAGTTCATTGTCTTGATTGAGTGCAAATGTAGATTCAGAATTGCGTATAACATAATTAAGCGCATTCTTAACACCTTTTGCAGAAAGATTTGATAAAAGCTTTATCATTACTTGCTTAGCAAATTTTCTTTCTTGAATTGTAGAAAAGAGCCGAGAAGAAAAAAGCTCAAGTCTTTTTTTCGGCGCAACTTCATCTTTAATTTTTTTTCTTTTTTCTTCTTCATAATCAAAAAAAATATTTTTCAAACGAGCAAACTTTTTCATAAAAATATTATAGCGTGTATTTTTGAAACATACTATAAATACTTACTCAATTTAAAATCAAACTTTTGTTAGCAGGATAACCCTAAAGTATATCCTTTTTCACTATCAAGCC
>NZ_JROY02000029.1:0-1431 GCF_000765685.2 Helicobacter sp. MIT 03-1616
TACTTATTTGCTTTAATGTCTTTCTTATTCTAATATACTTTGGCAAAGTTTCTAAAAGAAGTGAGATTTGATAAATCTTATAAGAATCTTTAAATAAGGAGCATTTTCAAAGAGCCAAGCTCATAGCACACAAATTCCATTTTGAGTAAGTAGCATTATTTATTCATCTTAATATATGGAGTGGCATTTCTCAAAGAAGCCCAAGAGTCTTGAAGCATCATAAAAACCCTTTAGGAATTATTTTAGTTATAGTTTTTATGGGATACATCGTTATTTTAGCCTTTATGAGTTTTGGGAAGCTTAACAATCTTATCTTATTACTTTGGTTTATGGCTAATGATGTTTGGGGAATTGAGATAATCTTTTGTGTGTTTTATAATAAAGCCTCTTTTGGTTAGATTGCTCTTTTCTTTCTACCCTAAAGAATATTAAATCTTTATAGAATCTCGCAAGAGCTATGGCTAGTGCTCTTTCTATCTTAGGCACAATCCCTATTTTAATGAGTTAAGCATTTCTTTTATCCAATAGCATACTTACTAGGGCAAGAGTAGTCTTTGGGATTTAAAGCAAATTGGTTGCTTTAAATTTTTCTATCATAGAGGACATAAGAGCCACTAGAGACTTTTAGTCTAAAACTTCATCTATTAGCCCATAGAGCTAAAGTCTTTAGATAAAGCCCTAGTTTTTGATGACTCTTAGCTACTAGAGCCAAGCAAACTTTTAAGCCCTACTTAGAGCTTAGAACTTCTTCTTATTCACATCATCTAGAATATCTTTAGCTACTTTATCTACTCTTTCACTAATCTCTGCACTAGAATTAGCAATCTCAACATTCTCTTGTGTAACAGATTCTAAATGTGATATAGCCTCATTAATTTGAGTAACTCCAGTAGTTTGCTCTCTAATAGATTCTCCCATATCATTAATAGATTGAACCAAGAGATTTGTATTGGCTTCAATCTCTCCTAGAGATTTTTGAGTGCGTTCTGCTAGTTTTCGCACCTCATCAGCAACAACAGCAAATCCTCTTCCGTGTTCTCCTGCACGTGCAGCTTCTATTGCTGCATTAAGAGCAAGTAAGTTTGTTTGGTCTGCAATGTCTCTAATAATGCCAATGACATTTTTAATATCTTCACTTTGTTGAATGACTTCACTTGTCTTACTGCTTACATTTTGCATAGATGAAGTAATTTCTTCTACTGCTTGAGCTGTTTGTTCTAAGCTACTTGCTTGAGAGTTTGTAAGATTTGTGAGTTTATTCACTGCTTCTTGTAAGCCTTGTGCTTCATTACCTAATGTTTGAGCAAAGGCAGCACTTGTAGAGAGCATTTTTCTAATCTCTTCGCCTAGAGTATTTGTTACAACTTCTACTCTACCACTTGCATCTTTTACTTCTGTGGTGAAGTCTAGTTTAGTATAGCTATCGAATAC
>NZ_JROY02000002.1:0-236064 GCF_000765685.2 Helicobacter sp. MIT 03-1616
TTTTTTATCCTTTGGTTTGACATTGTGATTCTTTTGTAGGGTAAGCTCTTGTGCGTGAGTAAGATTGACATTTGAAGCAGATTCTACAAAGTCTTTTGCCTTTGTGCTTGATTCTAAGCTATTTATTTGTGCAAGTTTATTTTTTACATTGTATTTCATTAATATGCCTTTATGAAATTATCTATCGCCTTTTGCTTTTTGTGGGCTGTGGTGATGTGTTGGTGTTTTTGTGTATGAGAGGTGTGCTTATCTGCTTTATAGCTTGTAAGGTCTTAGTATATTCGCTTACAAAAAAGCTAACATAAGGCTTACTATCGCCACTTTCATAATAGGCAATCATAGCGTCTTTATATTTTGCAACTCTAGCTCTAATGGATTGCTTAATGGCACATACTCACTATTGCCTATTGTTACAGCTAACTCTCTCACCCCACCTTGCGCCTTTTTTGGTAATAATCCTTGAGATAGGATTTGATGTATTTCTCTTATGCTATGCTTTGTAATCGTAGGCTTTTCTTGCAAAATATAATCAAGGGCGTATTTGATGTTGAGTAGCATATTTGCATCATCTACACTCTTTGAGCTTATTGGGAGGCGCGTTTCAAATAATGTCTCCGCCTCTCCTCTTGTATAGGTGTTGCCCTCGATAATAGCAGAAGTGTATATAAAATCAAAGCATAGTTTATGGGCGATAGATTTGCGGTTCTCTATATTTGCAATAATCTCGTTTAAGTCTATGTCTGCACATATGGCGCGTAAATTATCACTTTGGGCTTTGCCTAAGAAGCTTGTTTTCTCCAAAAATTCAGGATTGTATTCAATCATCATTTATCCTTAAAGTTATAAAATTGCAAAACTTATACCTTAGGCTATCTCTGTGCTTGAGGCTACTTGTAATATCTCGTCTTTGATATTTAAAAACTCTATTTGGGCTTTTGTATCATTATATTCATTAATACCTAAGCCCTCACTAATAGCTCTTTTGTATGAGATTCTATCATAAAGAATAGATTGAAGTAAATACAAATGCTCATAGCTTTGCTGTGCTTCTTTAATTGCGTTACATAAGTCTTGTAGCTCTTTATGCAAAAAAGGATTTGGGCTTATTTTATTCATTACAATACAGATTTTAAGAGATTCATTAATCTCTTTAATCTCTCTTGTCTTCTCTAGCATTTGTAAAAGCACTTCAAAATCAAGGTAGCTAGGTGTGGTAGGTATTACAAGTATATCTGCATAAAGCATAGCTTTGCGAGATTCTGTGCTATCAATTCCACCTGTATCAATAATGATGTAATCATATATTTCTAGGCTTTGTTTAAGTGATTGTGTAATATTGCCTGTTCTGTTTGTGAGAGTAAAGTGTTTTAAGTCCATACTATCATTTCTATTTTCACGGATATTTGTAAAACTTTCAATGTTTTTTTGAGAATCTGTATCCATAATAAGCACTTTATGCTTATCTATAAGTGATATACCTAGATTAATAGCAAGTGTGCTTTTACCACTGCCACCCTTTTGATTTGCTATTGTGATTGTCATTTATGCTCCTTTGCTTTTGACACACGCAAGGGAAAAATCTTTTGCACTTTCTATGAGGCGCAAAATCTCATTTGTATCAACTTGCTTATCAAATAAGGTTTCTTGATAGTTGAGAAATGCTCCCACCATAATAAGCACTTCAGATTCTAAATACTGATATTCATCTTTATTGGTTGGTTCTTTAATATGAAATATTTTATTTTGTAAATCAATGTTAATCATTACCTCTCCTTATTTAAGATATGCTATTATATCATAATTATATTACATTTACAATAAAATATAATACAATATATTGTAATTTGATATAAATATATAAAACTTATTCATCTACACTAAAAGAAACTAGAAACTTTCTCATATACATCGCTATTCATATGTATATAAATTTGTGTATTAGAAATATTTGCGTGTCCTAAAGCTTTTTGTGTGAGGAGAATATCTCTACTCTCCCTATACACAAACGAAGCAAAGCTATGGCGTAAAAGATGTAGCATATTTCCGCGTGGCTGCATACAATTAAGCTTTTTTAGGATAGGTTTAAGATTAATACATATATTTGGTGGTTGATTGAGATTTTTGAGCTGAAACAAGAATGGGCTTTGGCACAACATAGCCTTTCTTTTATCGAGAAACTTTTGCATAAGATTACCTATAAATACTTTTTTAATCGATACAAGTCGCTCTTGTGAGCATTTGCCCGAAATTTTAAAGATATATTGCTCTCTATCTTCTTTTATATCATCAAATATAAGATTTCTCATCTCTCTTGTTCTAATGCCAGTATAATATACAAGCAGGATAATAAGCTTTTTTCTTATATCGTATATAGAGGTTTCTTGAAGCTCTTTTACTTCTTGCAAAAATGCTTTATAATAAAAATCATTTAAAAAGCTAGGAAGCTTCTTTTGTTTAGCAAAATTCATCTTAATAGACTTAAGATTAATGCTTTTATAACCTTTATCATTTAAAAACCTCATAAAAAGATTTACGCACATTATGTATTGATTGATAGTTGAGTTTGCTAATCTCTTTGTAAGGGAGAAAAAATAATCCACAAACTTAGCACTATCCATAGCAGGATTAAAGTAGCCATTATGATTTAAAAAGTATTCAAGCATAGTAAGGGTAGGAGTAAAGAGATTTGCACTAATAAAACCTAAAGCTTTTGCCTTTTTAATGAAGATTCTTATCTCCCTAAAGCTTGTAAAGTCATAATGGCATTGTAAAAAGATGTTTGCCTTGTATTTGTCGGTAATGGCGTTTTGTGAAAAGCTTTTACACTTCATAATGCAGTATTCGCCAAAGAGCTTTATTACTTCCTCTTTATTTAAATGAACTTCTTGTAGCATTGCGTCTCCTTTTTAGATAAATAGATATTGTGTCAGCACACAATATTCCTTTTCTTTTGTTAAAATACTTTTCTTCACTCTGCAAACACCCTTAAAAGAGTAATATGCCCACCACCCCATTTGTGTGTCTCAAATGAAAGCTTTACCATTCTTGCTTGAAATTCATCTTTATACATTCCAAACTTTTGCACATATTTAAAATGTTCCCAGCATTCTTTTAAACCCATATTTGAGCAAAAAATATCATATCTGCCCTGCTTGTATTCAACCGCGTAAGATTCTGTCGTTTCTTTAAGATTCATCATTGCTCCTTATGTTTTTATAAGCGCATTATAGAATAGATAAAGCCCTATAATCACACAAATACCGCTATTTACAGCACTTTATCCCTTAAGTTTAAAACTTACTTTATGCTTTGTTTTTTGTGATTTTTGTTTCTTTAGTGAAGTGGCGGAAGTATTTGGTGGTTGTTTGCTATATTTTAAACAAAGATATGTGGATTAGAATCTGCCTTGATATATGAAGTAGATTCTAAGATTTAAGCGTGAAACTATCTACCACGCCAACATTTTTTCTTATTTTGTGGCTTTTGCGCTATGGGTTTTCTTTCATTGACTTCTATGTGAGTGATATTTTGCTCTAGGGTGTGTTTTAGTTTTTGGGGATACCACTGCTCTTTTACAAAATGAACTATCTTTATAGCGTCTTTAAGGGCTTCGTTAATCTCCTTTTTGTTATCTTTAAACATTTTACTCCAGCTATCTACATAACTTGCGTGATTTTTTAAGTCATAGTCTATACCTAACTCTATTGCTTGCAGAAATGAGTAAAGCTCTGCTCTTAGCTCCTCCTTCGCGTAACAATACGAACCAAAACTACCGCTTAGGTCTCTATCAAGCCTTGTCTTGTGTCCTGTGGCGTGTCCTAACTCGTGCAGTGCTGTGGAGTAATATTGTTCTTTGCTAGTAAAAACTTCTTTGGGCGGTAGATATATTTTATCCTCGTCTATGACATAACAAGCCCTGTCTGCATTGTGATGTATAATAGGGATATTGCTATTTTTGAGGACCTCCTCTATAAGAGGATTATCCTCAAAACGATTTCTTTCTTTGAGTGTTTCTAGTGGTGTAATGTTGTGTTTGACTTGATATTGTTGTATTTTGTTTATATCAATGTTGCTTGTTTGCTTAAGATTAAACACTGAAAATATCTTATAATATGGAGTTTGTTGTGTTGGAGATTCTAAATCACTCTCTTGCAAGTCATTTTCTTTTTTTGCGTCTTTATAGCCTTTGAACCACACTATATGCGCTTTTTCACCACTTTTTACATATCCACCTAAAGCTTTTATTTGATTAAAGGTAAGATAGCGATTTTCATCTAAACCATTTATCATTAAGTTAAGTGCATTCACGCCTTTATAAATAGTGCCTGTTATGGGATTATGAGGCTGTATGCCGTTATTGCTCCAAGGCTTAAGCCAAGGAGCAGTGCCATTTTCTATTGATTCAAAAATTTTATTCGCAATTTGCTCTGCTAAAGCCTCCATTCTGTCTTTATTCATTGCCTGTTTCCTCCAGCTCTTGCGCGAGGTAATCAAATTCATCTGTTTCTACATTTTCGATAATCTCATATTCTTGTTGCTCTACTTCTTCTTGCATACCATTCATATCTTCTCCTTTATTGATGAGGCAAATATTATCTGCCTTTATATGTAGCTTTTTTGGGTGTCTTAGATTTTTCTTGTTTTTGTTCTTTTTGAATCTCTTGCTCTATATTTTGCTTATTAAATGACTTCTCAATATAATCAATCTCAATGTTTGCTACCTTTGCTAATGCCTTTACGTTATCATAAACACCACCTTCTAGATTTTTAATACTATGGTGGTCGTGTCCTTCAATGGTTGCATAACCATTTTTCTGTGCCAAAGCAAGTAATACCATAACCACCGCTGTATATGGGTTCTCGTGTGTTTTACAAGAACCCCATATGGTAGGTATATAAAAAGGTTCGCCACCTTCGTAAATTTGTCTAAGTCCATTGATACCAATGCCGTCTTCATTGATAAAATCTTTGATATTTTCATCTGTAAGTTTTTCTTCACCCGTATTGTCGGCAAGTGTAATACCTAGCTCTATTGCTTTTTTGCAAACTTTTCGTGCAAGTTCTACAAACTCTACGTCAAGTGTTCCGCTTTCCGCTGAAGTTGAATAATAAATTTCGTAAGCCATATCTTCTCCTTTATTGATTTTGTGAGTTTTTAGTTTGATTATGGCAAGGATAAATCTTTGAAGCTATAATGCTTACTTTAGAATATTTGTTGCCATTCTTTTCCCAACTTTCTTGTGTAAGTTGTCCTTGTATAAACACTAATGTGCCTTTTGAAAGAAAGTTTATTGCAGCAGCATATTTTCCATATACACTTACATCAAAGAACATAGCTTTCTTTTCAATATTTCCTCTTTCGTTTTTAAAAGACTTATTTTGAGCGATTGTGAAGTTTAGGCATTCTGTATTGTTTTGCCCTATGTTACAAATTGTAGAATCTTTGGTTACATATCCTCGTATATTGACACTATTCATTGTTATCCTTTTTATATTTTTGTTAAGGGGGAGATTCCCCCTTTAATATTTATCTACCTTTTGCAACAGACTTTGCCTGTGGTTTTTTTACTTGTGTTTTGGGTTTATCTTGTTTTTTCTCTTGGGTTTCTTTATTTGCTTGTTGTGTCTTTGGTGTTTTTTCTTTTTTCTCTAGGGATTCATTGACAATTTTAGCCACCTGCTCTTTTTGTTTTTGATTGAGGCTTTTAGGCACAGAATAATCTTGCTTATAGTTTTGAGCTTTAAAGTAGGTTTCTATCTGCTCCTTTGTAACGGGTGTTAGCTTCTCTGCAATGTCCTCTAAAATCACACTTTTAACACCTGCTTGTTGTTCTTTTGAATGTTTGTATATGTGTTTATACTCTTTTTGAACATTGAGTTCTTTAATACGACTTCTATCAATGCTAGGGAAGTTCTCTATATTGTAAAGCAACTCTCGCTTGAGTGTAGGCTCTATATCTTTTGTCTCATAGAGAACATTACCTTTTTCATCTGTTGCAAATTTAAAAGCAGGTTCGCCATTCTTTTTCACAACTTGATTGCCCTCCTTGTCTAAGAGAGGTTCATTGCTATAAATAGGCTTCACCTCTTTCTTTTGAATGAAGTGTGTAGATACTGCATTTTTTTGCCAATTTGTCTTAGCTGCCTCAATTTCTTGTGGAGCTGCGCCTAGCATATTTGCTTGTGTAAGGCTTACCCATTGGTTGCTTGTGTATCCCATTTCTGCTTTTTTAATATCAAGCAAGAGTGAATTAATACCATTAAATGGCATACCCGTAGCCGCATTATAAGCCCTTGACATATCACTTGCATTTTGATGTCGTAAGAATGGGGCTTTTTGTGATTTAATACTTGCTGCAATGCTAGCAACCGCATTTGTTTTAATTTGTTCGATTAATTCTTCATAAACTGCTGCTGACATAGTAACTCCTTATATATTTTGCATATCGCATTCTGCTTGTAATTCTGCTACAAGCTCATCTAACTCAAGCGTAGCAACGCCATATTGCACCAACATAGCTTCATCAATATTTGAAAGCTTTACTTCTGTATCCGTCATTGTGTCTCCTTTGTATTTAGATATACAGAATTCTAGTAGATTATCAAGCGCAAAATATACACATCTTTACATCTTGGGGGAGAAGTATGCACATCAATGTTATATGGATATAAGGGATAAATAGAGATAAAAGAGAGTGGCGTGGGTCTTATTGAATGACAACCCAGCTCAAAAAGAGGGACTTACGCTCTAACCTTAGTGCTTCACATTTATTCTTATTTTAAACCAAAAAGTCTAAAATTAAAGTATAAGGATTCTATTTCACTCCTTTAAAACATCTCAAGCATTTTAACACTATCGCCTACACTTATACCAATGGGCTTTTCAAATAAAGTGTCTAGCTCTTCATCGCTTATATTCTTAAACTCTTCTCTAGCTTCTGCTTTATTCTTAATCCAATTATTGATACGCCCTACTTGTATATTAAGTTTCTCCATAAATTCTATACTAAACTTAATATGTGCGTTACCATTTTTGTAGTGCTTCACTTCAAACAAAACTTTATCACCGCTCCATTCCTTATAACTTTGTCCTGCTTTAAATCTACTTATAGTTATATTATCTGTATAGAATCCTAAGTTTCTACCAATGACTTTTAAGTCTCTTAGAAAATTAGTCCAATCTTCATCGTGATAAAAACTGCTATAAGAGAGATAAGCTACTCTAGGCAATACGATTCTATAATCAAGTTTATAAGGATTTGGTGTCCTGCTTTTGTCTTCTCTGTTTGCGTATCTCCAGCTATCGATATTAAATCTTTGATTGCTCTTATAATATAAAACATTCTCACCCTTTGCCATTCTCTCAAAGAAACTCAAATAAGATTTCTCAATATATTTATTTGCATTCTTGATAACCCACAATACTACGCTATAAATGTTATCCTTATTAAAATCAACATTGTTTTCAACAATTACACTTTCGTGGAGATACCCTGCATAAGTTGAAGTAACTCTGTTTCGTATTGCATCTAATTTGCTAAACAATTCTTTCCAATATAAATATTTTAAATCCTTCAATTTTGTTTTTATACCTTTAAGTAATTTCTTTTTATCAACATTCATACATTTAAGCAAATCACTATTAATTGCGTTTAAATGATTGAGAGATTCTATAAACTCATTATATTCTTTCTCATATTCACTTACAAGAAACTCAATCAAATCTCCATTAGCAACTTGATATGTTTTCTCCTCTAAAGAATCATTTTTAGGCAATCCAAACTTATAATTATATTCTTCCTCCTCAATATCATCAAATAGCTTTTGTAGATTAAATTGTTTAATGAGATTATCAGCAAAGACATCTTCATCAACACCATATTTAGCGTTTTTATCTGTTACCCTTATTGTTTTAAACAATACAATATCAACCTTAGCTCTAGCACTTCTTTCAGCATTTAAAAAGTCAGTAGATTCTAATACTTCATACTCTAATCCCTTACGACTTTCAATAACGCGTTTAATATCGCTATCATCTTGCCAACGACTAGGAATAACTAATGCGATAAATAAAGAGTTTATCTCCCTAAGTATTCTCATAACCCATTCTTTATAACTAGAATAAGGCGGATTACAAAAGACTAAGTCATAGGTTTTCTCAATAAGTGAAGTTTGGTTGAAATCACTTCCTACTACGAGGATATTTCTATCCATAGAATCTATGAGGGTCTTGCTCTTTTCTATGGCGTGGATATTGTCAAGTCTTAAGTTTTTATCAAAATACTTTAACACTCTACCATCGCCTGCTCCAATATCTAGCATAGATTCTAAGTATAAGTTTTTATCCTCTTTTATTTCCTTGATTCTTTTTAACAAAACATCTAACATTTCATTAGTAGTAGGATACCACTCAAAATCTTCGTTATTTTGTTTGACTAAGTCTAATAAGCTACTCATTTCATACCACCTAATAAGCTTTCATTAGGCAACATTTGTTTCAAACTCATACACTAGCCTATTGTATAAGGATTCTATTTTTGCCCTCTCTGCTTGGAGTATAGAGGCATTTTGTGTAAGCTCTTTAAGAGAACTTAAACCCTTAAACTTTTTATGTCTTATAGAATCTAGTGTGTCTTTAGCTTTAAGTATCTGCTTCTTATAGCGGTGCATATTGCCATAAGATGAAAAGTGTAAGTTATTTGCCCGAAATTGCACCTCTGCATTCTGCATAATGTGTTGCATTTTCAAAAAGACATTATCATTTTTTGGCTTCTGCTTTTTCACATTGCTAACCACCGCTTTAAAAAAGGGATAAACATACTCTTGCACCCTATTATCAAAACCAAACAAAGTTTCTTTTTGCAAAGGATTCATCATCTCCTTAAAAGCTTTTGTGCGCCTTACCCTTTGACATATAAACTTCTCTCTAGATTCTAAATCTAAAGTGTTAAAGTATTCCATAGCCTTTTTGTTGAGCTTTTCCGTTAATATACACTTTTTCATAACCTCTCCTTATGTTTTATAAGCGCATTATAGGATAGATAAAGCCCTATAATCACACAAATACCGCTATTTACAGCACTTTATCCCTTAAAAATAGCACAATAGAGCGATTTAGAGTAATTTAATGGAAGCGTGTTTTTTGATAGTATTAAAAAGATTTCTATTTGCTTCATTAAGAGGCTTGAGGCTATGGAGCTTTCTTAAATGATGCAATATTAATGCTCGTGTATTGGTATCATTACTTACCCTATATTTTAGAATCTTTGCTTCTGCCCAACCTTGATATGTTTCTTGGTTAAGCGTTTTTAAGTCTGTGATATTCCTAATTTTTAAATCATCATTGCAGTCTTTACTAAAAGGCTTGTAAATGTATGGGAGTTTCTTTGTGTGTGTAAGGATATTTTTTTCCATTTCTTGTGTGTAGCTCTGTCCTTTTGTGTCATTATCAAACGCAAGAGTAATCCTTGCATTTGGTGCTTTGTCTAAGATGTAAAGCATACTTTCTTCCAATGTTTTTATATTAAAGTTTCCAGCAGTAGAGATGAATACACATTCTTGCGGAGGAATGTTTTTCATTTGTCCTAGAGATAGAGAATCTATAATATTTTCACTGATAATAATGTTTTTAATAAGTGCAGGATTCTTATTTCCGCTTAGAATCTCTAATGATTTATTGCCATATTGTAGGCTTTTGAGCGGTCTTGTTAATTCTACGCCTTGCTTATCTTTCGTGATAGGATAATTTAGCCTTTTTGTGTAGCCACAGATAAACATTATCTTAGGATTGTAATTTTTATCATCACTTGAAAGCTTGAAGTTTGGAATCACAATATTGCCGTGTTCGTCTTTCTTAAATGTATGCTGCAAAGGTTTGAGATATTCTATATCAAAGCCTTTTTGCTTGAATAATGGAATCTGTGCTATGTCCTCTTGTGTTATATTGCTCAATGCCTTATAGGCTTTAATAATTTGATGTGAATCTTGCTTGTGAGTAAAAAACTGATGTTTATACTCATTAGCTAGAGTGATATTTGTATCATAGTTTGCTACTAACTCTTTTATATCAAGTCCTCTTATACGCACAAATGAGAGAATATTGCCCCTGTCTGTTTCATCATTTGGATTGAAATATAAATAATTTTCGCCTTTTTTAGAGACAATAAGGCGTTCGTTGTTATCGACATTGACGAGGCAAGGATACATCTTTGAGCTTTTTACTCTATCAAGCTTGTAGCCATTAGCAAGTAGCACTTCGTGCAAAGGGAGCTTGGTTAAATCTTGCATATTTATTTGCTCCTGCCTTTTGTTTTAGTGTGTTGTGGGAGTGCTTGATTATTGATAATGGCATTAAGCTTGGCAGTATTCTCACTATTAAGGTTACTGCTTTGGTCTTTTATTTTATTTGCGATTTTTGGTAAGGTAGTCTCGCACATTTTTTTATCAATGATATTGTTAGAAGCTTTAAGCTTTTCTGCACTCTTTGCAAAGTCAATGATATTATTGTTGATAAGTCCTTCTCCTATTTCTGCGCGGATAGCGCATTCTAAGCCTTTATCAAGCAATTTATTGTTGGTGAGATTGTATTTTAAGCCCTCATTTAGCATATCTTTATGTTCTTTTGTGAGGCGACTAGGCTCTTTATTTGCAAGGAGTAGTAAGATTTTCATTTCATTTTCATTCATACCATTTTTGCAATATTCTAAAAACTCCGCCTTAAACTCGTTTTTAGTAAGAGGCATATTCTCATTATCGAGTTTTTTCTTATCAAACCAATCAATCAAGTCATTGAAGTAGTTGTTTGGGTCAAGCTTTTTACTATTCTCCATAGATGGCTCTTGCAGTGAGGCAATCTCCTCTTTAAAGAGCTTTTGAAAACTTTGTTCGTTTGCTAAATTCTCCTTTATAGAATCCATATTGATATGGTCAGTTAGCTTTGCTTTGGGGTTATTTTCTAAGTCTTTTTGAAATGCCTCAAGCTTATCTTGGGGAAATATCATTTTATCGTGGTAGATAGTGCAATTCTCATTACTTTGCATAAGCTCTAGCTCTTGCAAAGAAGTGGCATTATCTAATACAAATTGCTCTTTTGCTTCAAGCATTTGTTGAGATATGTCTTTAGATTCTATGTCCTTTTCTATGAGTGGCTCTTGTTGTGTTTTTTCAAGTTCTTGTTCTTTTGAATTAGAATCTATTGTGTTCTCCTGTGTTTCCTGTTCCTTAATTTTTTGCCTTTCTTCTTCTAGGATTTGAAAGAATAAATCTCTATCTTTAGGGATAAGCATTTTAAACCAACGCAAAAATTCTTGTCCCATATCATCTGTTTTTACATCATCGTGCCAAGTATCCATAATAGCTCCTTAGATTAAGTCGCTAGATTCTAGTAGCTTTTCAAGCACAAAATATACACATCTTTATTTTTTAAGGGATAAAAATGCACATCAAGGAATAGGGGATTATCTCCTGCGCTTTGTGGGTGTATATGTTTTGGTGGGGGTGTTTTGTGATTGTGCGGGAGTAGAATCTAGCTCTTGTGTGGAGTTAGATTCTGTATTTTGTGCGCCATAAGCCTTTAAGGCTTCTTGTCTTTGATACTCTGCAAAATGTGATTTAGAATCTAGCTTAGATTCTAAAGTAGATTGTATTTGTGGTTCTTGTGTAGTATCAACCCTGTAAGCCTTAAGGATTTGCGCGATAGTAGGCTTTCTATCATCTTGTATATGAGAGCGTTTGAGTAGATATTCTAAGGCTTCTCTTGGTAATCCTCTTTCTCCCATTGCTGCACTAAGAGCAGCAGCTCGTCTAGCTCTCTGTTCTGCCTCTGAATCTCTAAAGTCTCTGTCTGCAATTTCTCCCTTTCTTTCCGTATCTCTTGTGTCTCTTTCCTGTATTTCAAGGCTCTTTCCACGCATTCGCGTGTTTCTCTCCTCAACTGCGCCATATAGTCTTCGTAGGGTATAGCTTTCATAGCTCTCATCTCTGGCGTAATTTGTGATGTAGTCTGTGAGGTTGATGTCAAACTTGTCATAGGTGCTTTCTCCTCTTGCTTTAATATAAAAGCTTGTTAGATTTTGATTGTCTTGGATTATATCATAATTATATTTTTCTTTAAGAGTATTAAGCTTTTCTTGCGAGAGGAGTGTTGCTTTTGGTGTATCGTCTTTGAAATACTTTTTAAGTGCCTCTATAAAGTCTTTTGGATTTGGCATTAAAGATACCTTGAAAAATCTAAAACTTAGGGAATCCAAACTTATCAAGCTTAGCTTTGCCATAGCCACTAAAATCGATTGCATTCTTATTAGTATTAACCTTTTCTTTAAATTCTTTTTTACGCTCATCAAGCTGAGAACCAAAGTCATCAATGCCTTTGGTTACGCCCGAAACCCTTTCTTTTTCCTCTGCTAATATTGCCGCAGTCATTGCCATTGTCTCATTTAGGAAGCTCATATGTGTAGCTATTTCACGGAGATAATCAAGCATAATAAACTCTCTGTCTGCTTGTGATTGACTTGTGTCGGCATTAGAATTTTTCCTTGCATTCTCTAGCATTTGTGCCTCTTTATTTTTCACATAATCGAGTGTTAGCAATACAGGCGCACAACCACCATTTTTAGTCTCTTTACAAAATTCTATGCCATTTTCTTTTGCCATATTCACATCTGTTACTCCTAGTGTTTGTTGCATTTGGAGCATTCTTACTTTAAGTGGTGTGAGTTTTTGTTCAAATTCTTTTCTTTCTATGGCTTCTTGTTTCATTATATAATTGACTTTCTCTTGTTGTTGTTTCTTATATTCTTCAAAATCTCCACTAAGCAAAGTAGATTGCATTTTAGAGTGGAATTCCTCATTTTTTAGCTGTTTTTCATATTCTTTCAACCTATCACACATTACTATTGCAAGAGGTAATCCTTTTAGCCCACCTGCTAGTCCGTCTATCTCATTTGCTTTAATATCTGTAAAGGTTTCTAAGAGATTTTTCACATCTGCTTGAACCATAGTTTCCTCACCTGTTTGTATCGTTTCAAACTCTGTTTGGTCAGGGTCGAAGTAGTCATCAATTTTAAGGAAATCACCGCATTTATTTTGAAGTTGTTTTAATCGTATGGCATTCTTAATGTCATAATCCCTTGCATTTTGGGCTAGTCTATCAGTATTGCGTTTGATAGACTTAAGGGTGTTATTGAGATTATCAAGCACTTGCATAGGATTTGCAATATTAAGATTCCCATTGTTGATTAGGTTATTGGCTTGGTTTGTGAGCTTATTGATTTCATTAAGCCTGTTGATTTGGTCGTTTGCAGCTTGGAGCATTTGTTCGTATTTTTTATATGCCTCTACAAATTGAGCAATGACTTGGGTGTGTTGCACTGCACCTTGTGCATCTCCTACGATAACAGTCTCTGTAGGGATTGCAAATAAAATACTGCACATAAACATCAAAGATAGAAGTGGCTTTTTCATAGATTCTCCTCATATATAAAAGTAGAGGCAGGATTGGATTAAGTTTTATTTTTTAATGTAGTTTTCTTGTTAGTTTATTTATATCCCTCCTAGCCTCCGCATATATTATAGTAGTTTTTAGGGTGCAAAATATACACATCTTTTTTAAGGGGATTTATTTATGCACATATTGATTAATTTTTAGAGATTAGCTAGAATGAGGTTTCTCAAATTTTAAAGAGGAGCAAATATGAAATATGTGTTGTTATCGTGCATTTTAGGAATGCTTGTGTTAAGCGGTTGCGGTGAGCCTAAGCCGAGAAAACTTGAGAGCTGTAAAAATACGCCATTGCCCTATGAATTAAGGGGATATAAGGAGCTTAATAAATTTATGGCTCTAAATCTTTATAATAGAAGTGCAGATACAGTCTTCTTGATGAGAAATATGGCTAGTAATGCAGGTGTTAAACCAGAAGATTTGGAAGTAGATTTTAGTTTTAAAGACATTAAAACTAAAGGAGAAAAAGACGGCATATTTACTTGCACCGCTAACTTGGAGTATGAGTTAAAACGGACTCGTTTTAACATTAAAGATTCCACAAAAATAGAATATACTCTTCATAGGGTAGGGAATGGCATAGGATTTACTATTACTAAACCTGATATTAAGGCATATAATGAGAAATGGAAGTAAAGAATCACACTCTTATTTCCACAATCACTAGATTCTATGGGGTTTTTACCCCATAAGCTTGGCTTTTGCTTATACTATACTACAATAGTATTTTCCCTCCATTATCTTTGTATTTTTAGAATTAACTCTTTCTAATTCCTCTCTCACATAGGAATAAATCTCCTCTGTTGGTTCTGCATTGTGTTTTCCTTTTAGTTCAAAAATGATGAATTTCTCTTTTCTTTTTGTTATCTCTAAAGTGTAATCTCCTTGATAGTCTAAATCATAGATTGCACTTGTGCCTCTATTGACTTTATCTTTTCGTGTATAAACACAATTATTCTGCTTTTCTCCTTGTAAAAAAAGCTCTCTTTCTGTTTTAAGCAGTTTAAAGTTTTTAGGTAGTTTCAAATGGACAAAAGATTGATGAATTTTTAATTTTTTACTTTTTGGAATCTTGCTTGCATTGAGTTTGTCTATTAGCACATTATGTTCTTGTCTAATTCTTTGAAAAGATTGGATTTTAAGATTAATCATTGTTTTTGTCTCATAGATTAACTTTGCATAATCTTTTAAAGTAGATTCATCATTGTATTTGTATTCCTCACCTCTTAATTGGATTGTTTTAAGTAAATAAAAATAATAGAGGTCTAGGACTTTAAATTTCTTTCTTTTATAAAAAATATCACAAGTTCGTTCAAAAAAAGCTTCATCAGATTTTATTTTAGGGCAATTTTTGCTTAATGCAAATTGATAGAATTTGTTTTGTTCTTTTTCCTCTATGAATTGTAAAAAGATTCCAAAGGATAGAGCAGTGAATAAATCTAGCTTGTTAAGATTAAAAGGGATTTTAAGATTTAAAGCAGATTCTACAAAGTCTTGAATGGTATGGGATTGTTTCAACAGATTAAAATCTACTTTGAGATAAGATAAAAGAAAAGTAGGCAATAGATTCAAATCTTTAAGAATAGGAGTATGGATTCTTTGTAAAAAGCAATTTCTTAAAATTTCATTATCAAAGAGATAATCGCATTGGCTTGTTTTAAAAGTTTTTGTATTAAATTGCTTTATGGATTCCCCATTTTCTCTTTTCCACTTTTTGTAGATTTTAAAGACACATTCGTTGTTTTCTTTGAGGATAATAAATTTTCTCTCCTCTGTTTGAAAGACTACAAAAGTAGATTTTTCTTTTCTTAGGAAAACTTGATTTTCACTAAGTAAAATATCTTTTGTTTGTATATTATAGCGGAGAGAATAAAAAAGGATTTTGCGTTCTTGTATTTCATTAATCCCAAAACTAAACCCTAAGTTTTTATTTGCCTCTAAGATTTTTTCTAAATAATCAAAGAGAGAATTGGGAATCAGATGCAATTCAAGATTTAAAGTGCAAGAGTATCTAAAAATAGAATAATTCTCTTTTGTGCTTTCTATAAAAGACATAAAAAGTTCATCTTTTTGCCATTCTTTTAAAATAGGAAACTCTTTTAAGAGTTTTTCATCAATAGAGCTAAAATCTAAGGGTTTATAAGACTGAATGAGATTCTGAATCTTTTGCATTGTTAATTCTCTAAAGATTCTAGCAACTTGGGATTCTCGTGGATATTACCTATTACTTCAACCTCATAATATTCAAAATCAAAAACATCATTATTATTTGTTATTTTATACATCATAAAATACAAAGGTATAGAATCATCGTGATATTTCTTAACTATTGCTATAAATGGCTCTGCTTCCTCTGGATAATCTGGGTCTATAATTCTTTGTTTAGCCTTTACAATATCCCCTTCGTAAATCTTTACACCCTTTTTATCTTTAAGCCTTATCCATAGTTCAATTTCACAATCTTTAATTTCTTGATGTCCAAGAAGCTCATTAAATTCTGTTACGAAAGGCTGTTTGCTACACTCTGAAATTCCTATCGCAATAGGTTCATTCCCTGCATACAAAAGCCTTTTATTCTTATTATCCCAAATCCTAAAGTCAATTTCTTGTGGTTTCATACTCTCTCCTTAAAAAATACACAAAAATGTGAAGTCCTACTTGTCTTTTGCATAAGTAAAGGCTCTTTATCAAAACAACTTAGAATCTCACTTAAACTAATTTGTGCTTCACTCCACTTAAAAATCAAAGTGCCATTATTTTTTAGCACTCGCATACATTCCTTAAATCCCTTTGATAAATCCTCTTTGTAAGATTTGTCAAGTTTCCCATACTTTTGCACCATAAAGGATTTATCACTACCATTTTTTATATGAGGCGGGTCAAAGATAACAAGAGAGAAACTTTCATTTTCAAAAAGTAAATCTCTAAAATCTGCTATCACATCAGGCTTAACGATAAAGTATTCATCTTTTTGCTTACTCTTTTTAAAGATTGTTTCAAACTCCCGCTTATCACAAAATAGCACATTAGGATTATTCTTGTTTGCATAAAACATTTTACCACCACAGCATACATCAAGGATAGGTTTCATTCATTCTCCTTAATTCTATCTTTATAAAATGAAGTCTCTAAAAAGCCTAATATGTTGTCCCTTTTGAATTTGTAGCTCAAATTAATGCTCCAGCTTATTTGACAAGAGCAATTAGTTCTCTCATCTACCATTTCTATATGCTTCCACCAATTACCCTGATATTCCTCAACAAACACAAAAAAACTTAAATTACTTAACCCATAAAATGAGCCTACATAGTGTAAGCCATTCTCACTTAATTTGACAGAATTTAGAAACTGCATTATTCCCTTTTTACTCATTGCGTTCTTTGCTAATTCTGTAAATCTTATCATTATCATTTCCTTACTATCTTCCCATTGGGATTTAATAGGGCTACTCCACTCGCTACTTACAAAACCACACGATGTCAAAAGAAGTGCGTATTCTGCTTTTGTGAGTTTATTTTTATGGTTTATCAAATCGCATATATTCTTTGCGGTCATAATATTTTTACAAGCCGCAAAGATTTTATCATTTGCATAGCATATAACACGATAAGGATATTTCTCTTTTGTATCTACTTCTACATATACTTTTAAGTCTGTGCTTGATTTCATTCCTCGCCTCCTAATAACTCACTATTCTCGTGAATATTGCCTATGATTCTTATATCTTTATATCTTGAAACAAAGTCAAAAAAAGAGTAATGCGGGAATAAATCTTCATATCCCTTAATAATGAATCTCCCTTTTTTAAAAGAAACAGCTCCTACAATAGTTAAAATTCCCATATCGTGAGAATCTGCTTCAAATCTTACAATATCTCCCTCATAGATTTGCTTTTTATTTTTATCATAAAACCCTGTGAATATCTCAATTTGTAACTCACCTTGTGGCAAACAAGGCAAATCATTTGTTTGCTTGGTGTATCTTACTTGACCAAAAGCATTGACATAAATTTCACTATCTTTAACTTCTAGTGGTAAATACCTCTTATCATAGTAGCTATATACTCTAAATTCTAACCTTGTCATTTTCTATTCCTTATATATCCTTTTGTTCTGTTATAATTGTTTATGCCTATTGGCTAAAACTTATACACATAAGCGAAATTAAATGAGTTTGTCGGTTTATTCCCATAATTTACGATTACATCATCTTGCAACATACTCCCATTGCTAGAGGAGTAATTGCGATATTTGTATGTAAGCCAAAATTGATGACTGCTATTTAAAAAGTAATGCACCCCGTAGCTTATGGTAACACTTGAGGTATTATAAGACTTAAGTTTTATCTCTGTTATGCCACTACCCATTTCATCAGGTGTTACAAATGAGCTAGAAAAAGAGCTAAACTCATATCCTACTGAAGCATTAAACCCAAATGTGTGCCTAGAGATTGAGATAAAATCATACAGGTATGATAAGTCTATACCATAATGAATAGCATAGGATTTAAGTTTAGAATCTGTGCCGTCATTTAGCGTCATATCTGAATCGTATTTTGCATATCCTATATAGCCTTTGAGATTAACCCCCATATTGTGAGTAAAGTAATATTGATACCCAAAAATAAGGTTGAAAGGGGTAGCTAAACTTTTACTTGAGCTAAAATCATAATCAATGCTTAAATAATTATTAACACTTGGTGCTATACCTAATTCTGCACCTACAAAGCAACCTGTGTTTTTATATTCTCCCCCACAAAAGGCAAGAAAGTTTTTCTTGTTTGGTATGTCTTCAAAGGGTTGTGGCAGTTCCAACTCTTCACTTTGATGTTGTGTTTCTAAGAATCTAATTTCCTCTTTTAGCCTCTGTATCTCTTCCTCTATTGTTTGCGCATAAATCCCTCCTGCAAAGAATAATGTGCCAATTAAGATTAATCTTTTAGTAAGCATTTGCTTATCCTCCCTTTTAAGAATATAATAAATTTTTGTGTTACATACACAACAAACACAATGCCGCATAACAATAAAACAACTAATGTGGGGAATGTGAATGTATAAAGACACACAATAGAAACTACAAGAAGAGCTAAATATCCCACTACTGATTGAAGTATCTTGAAATTTCTCTTTCTCACAATGTTTCCTCCTTTTTATTTTTTTTGTAAGTGCATTATAGGGTAGATAAAGCCCTATAATCACACAAATACCGCTATTTACAACACTTTATCCCTTATTAGATTTTTTCTAAATTCACTCGGTTTGACAGGATTCTTTTGTCTCCATAATCCTTTTTTTTCTACTCTTGCTTTAATTTCTAAATGTGTATAAGCATTAGAATATTCTCTATATGCCCACGCATAACCATTTTT
Source organism: Helicobacter sp. MIT 03-1616 (assembly GCF_000765685.2). Classification (NCBI taxonomy): domain Bacteria; kingdom Pseudomonadati; phylum Campylobacterota; class Epsilonproteobacteria; order Campylobacterales; family Helicobacteraceae; genus Helicobacter; species Helicobacter sp. MIT 03-1616. The sequence goes on from NZ_JROY02000002.1 coordinate 18,866, forward strand.
TACTTGTTCAGCATTTACATTAATATCATTGCATAGCACAATGGCTACAATGCGCCCGTATTTATCTTTATCTTTTATTTTTAAGGTTGCTTGAGAATCTAAAGGGCAGAGATTAAGTAGATTTTCTTGCGATTCTCTTCCATAATTTTGGTTAGATTCGGGTGCGTCTATACCATAAAGCCTTATCTTTAGCCTTTTATTATCGTGTAGTAAAGTGATAGTATCTCCGTCATAGATTTTTATCACTTTACCGCTTATTTCTTTACTTAGTGTGTCGAATATACTTTCTTTATCAATTATTGTAAAGATGACACTTAGGCAAAGCAAGATTAGGATTCCTATCGTGCCTTGTTTCTTTAATATTCTTTTTGCCATATATGGTATTTTCATTCTTAGTCCTTTGCTTTCTTGGGTAGTTTTGCCTTATTATCGTTGATAAACTTACTTGCAATTCTGTAATCCTTTTCATATCCATTTGGTAGTTCTATGTTTAGTTGCTCTGCTATGGATTTACAAAAAGCAATTTGCCCTGCGCTACTAGGATATTCTTTTTTCTCACTAGATTCATTCTTAAGTGGTGCAAAGCCTACGCTTTGATGAGTCTGTTTTATATATTCGAGGTATGTTTTTGCGCCATTACTTATTTCATCTAAGTAATCTTCCATTTGCTTTGTATAATTTAAGTCAAGAATCCACGCATTCTTATCTTTCTTAAAGAAGTTTATAACGGATACTCCAAGAGGAGTAGGCACAATTTCTCTCTTTTTGTCATTTGAAATAGTAATGTAGCCCTTGTTGAGCAGTAATGGCAAAAATGTAGCGTAAGTGCTAGGTCTGCCTATTCCTGCTCTTTCCATTACTTCTATGAAGTCTGCTTCTAAATAGCGTTTTGGTGCAGATTTATTAATCTCTTTTATGCTTATTTCATTTATATCTATAAAATCTCCCTCTTTATAAGGGAATGAAGCAATTTCATCTTGGTCGTGTTCGTCCTCGTTTTCATCATTGAAAAGGTCCAAAAAACCTTTTTCAACAAGTTTTCTAAAGCTCATTTTGAAATCTGTCATTTTGATTTTGATAGAGACATTGAGCCTTTCATAAACTGCTGGTTTTGCTTGTGAGCTAAGAGTGTTTTTAAAAATAATCTCGTAAAGAGATTTATGTTTGGGAGTTAAATTCTCTTTGTCGCAAATGCTGTCTATATCCTCATATTTATGTGGGTGTGTAACGCGTATAGCCTCGTGCGCTTCTGCTTGAGAATTTTTACCTGCCTTATACTCTGTGTATTGGTATATATTAGGATAAATACCTTGCCAAAAAGCTTGTGCTTCTTGCAAAAATTCTTTTGATAGAGATTCTGCGTCTGTGCGAATATAGGTAATGAGCCCTTTTGCAAAAAGTTCTTGTGCTAGATTTTGTATGTCTTTGGTGCTAATCCCCATAATTTTACTTGCTTTTTTGAGTAGTTTGCTAGTAGTAAATGGCTTTGGTGGATTAGTTTTTGTTTCTTGTTTTTCAATTTTATATATGAGGGCTTTATTTATGTCCTTAATCTCTGCAAGGCTAGATTCTAACTCCTGCTTTGTAGGATATTTTATTTCTTTGTTATCCACGATATGCTTAAAGGCGATTCTTTTACCCGCAATATTGCTTATGGTTTGTAGGGCATATTCTTTTTTGTCTTCCTCACTCAGAGTTTCAAAATCTTTTATCTCCTGTTCCCTATTTGTGATGAGTGATAGTGTAGGTGTTTGCACTCGTCCCGCGCTTAATGTGGTCTTGTTGTTATATTCTAATGCTTTTGTAAGATAGGGCGAGAGTATGAAGCCTATAAGCTGGTCCGCTACTCTACGCCCTAAATAGCTTTGATAATAATTAAAGTTTGTATCAGCAAAAAGTTTTGCATTTGCTAAACCTTGTTTTATACCGCTTGGCGTGATTTCGTGGAACTCTGCACGATAGATATTTTTTGCCACATTTTTAATCTTTTGATAAAACATATAGCCAATAGCATATCCCTCTCTATCTGGGTCAGAGGCAATATACACATCTTGCCCTTTTGCCTTTTCTATGGCTTGAGTAATACGCTTTTTCTTAGAATCGTCATATTCAAATACGGGTGTGTAGTCTTTTTCTATGTCGATTGTCTTAAGATTCATAAAATGTCCTATGGTCGCTATGACTTCATAGCCTGTGATAGCTTTAATCTTTGCTACTTTGTTTGGTGATTCAATAATAATTAATGGCATTGTGTTCTCCTTTGTGATGATTTAGAATAATCTTTCGAGATTATCTCTATGTGAATTGCCTACAAGCGTGAGCGTGTTTAGTATTTTTATATGATGATTTGTTGCTAAAAAGACTACCTCTTGTCTGTTTTTCACAAAATCCCTCTCATATACCTCCTTACCCTCTTTGTCAAAGCCTAGTAAGTTGTCAATAATCAAGTTTTCTGTGTCTGCTCCATTGGCTAATTCTAGTGCTTCTTTTCCAAAAAACATTTTCATCTGTTTTGTATCGATGACTCTAATTCTTTTCATTTTCTCTCCTTTTTTGAAGTGCCTTTTCTAGAATCTCATTAGTGATTTTGAGATGAAAGCCATATTGTCGCAACACCTGTGTATCTTGTTTTATCTGTTTATGAGTGCTTAGAGGCACGAGCAAAGGAGCAGTGGAATTAGATATTTGTGTATTTAGCACAGCATTAATGTGCTTATCCCCTATTGTGTAGGCATATTCTTTGTTTTCTTGCTCTTTAAGTCTTTGTATTTCGGCTTCTATCTCATCAAATGTTTTGCTATTTAACTCATCATCAAGCTTTTGCCTATCCTCTATGGCTTTGAGTGCGGCTTGTTCTCTTATCTCTCTGTTAATTTCTTGTGGCGCATTAGCTTTTTCTTGCAGAGATATTTGTGTCGTTTGTAGCGGAGCTTTGTTAGAATCCTGCGCTTTTTCCTGTGTAGTATTACCTAGCAATTTACTATTGCTAGGGTCGTAATTCCAACTAAGGCGTTTTAGCATTTCTTTGTCTTTAAAGAAATATCCCGCCTTGAGTTTCAAAGGCTTTGCTTTAAAGCCCGATATGAGTATGATAATCTCATCTTGTGGAATATTTAAAATATCTTGCGCGGTTATAAGTTCTGTTCCCTCCATTGAATAGCTTGAAGTGCCTCCAAAGGCAAGACTTCCGTCTTTTGTGCTATGGCTTCTATTTTCTCGAGTATATTTACCTATTTGTTTTGAAACATTTTCTGCAGAATCTGCGTCATTCATTTTAAAAAGTATTTGAAAGGCGATTGTGTCTGTCATTGTTTTTAAATCATCTTCTCCATAATACTTTTTAATGAGTCCATAGCTTTGCGTAATATAGAGTGGCACAACACCATAGCTCCTACAAAGTGCGGGCATTTCAAGCAAGAAAGGCATTTTACCAAAGCGAATAAACTCATCTAGCACGAGATATATGCGCTCATTTGGCTTTTTGCTTTCTTTTGTCATAAGATTTTTAGCAATGCTTTCTAATAGCACACGGATAAGTGATTTGAGAGTATCAATATCTGTTTGTGCGATTTTTATGTAGAGCGTGATATTTTTCTTTCTTAAATCCTCGTATTCAAAACTCATTGCGTTTGTAGCATCTCTCACTTGATAAGAATTGAAAACTGCCATCACTCTATTGAATGTGGATTTAATAGAACCAAATTCCTCATCATTTCCCTCTGCCCACGCTCTTGCATAGTTTCTTACTACTTCATCAAGGACATTTTCGCCTCTTTCTTTGTTTGCTTGTATCTCCTCGTAGGTTTCCTCTTTCCAATTAAGTGGGTTATTAATGTCTGCATATTTTTGGTCGGCGCATTGTTTGTAGAATAGCTTTTGTGGATTCACATCTGCTATCTCTACCCTTTTGCCCGTTTTCTCATCAAAATCCCATAACTGATTATAGTAAGGACTTTTTTCGTGTATAAGTGGCTTATAATCTTTTATTGGGGCGTTTGCGATACTAAAAAAATCTGATTCGTTCTTAGTGCAAACATCATAAAGGGCATAAAATGTAAAAAGCTCTTTTGCTTTGGCTATCCAGTGAGGGTCTTGTCCTTGTTCTTCCACAAAAATGGTATTAGCAATCTCATCAACGAGCTTCTTTTTAGCATTAAAATCAAGCTTTGAGACGATTTTCTTATCAAATGGATTAAACTTAAGGTTATTATCTGCTCCAAATGGATTAAAGACATATATCTCATTCTTTAGGGCTTTTTGGCGATAACCTGCGGTTAAATCACACAATTCCCCTTTAATATCTAGCACCACACAACTTGTGGGGAGTGTTAGTAAATTTGGTATAGCTACGGCGGTAGATTTTCCAGCTCCGGGCGGTGCTACAATGAGAGCTGATAAAGGTGCGTCATAATATACCTTTTTACTACTCCATAGGTCTTTGTAAAGCCCTAGTAGAAAACCGCCCCTACTAAAGTTTGCGTCTAGCATTGGTGTTTTTGTTACAAATCCAAAATCAAGCCATTTTCTAAAGGTTTGAAACCATTTTGAAAACGGATAAAAATTAAGCGGATTGAATAAGGCTAGGGTATCAATGATAAATTTGCTTAACACAAAATCCGTTTTTTCTATGTCATTTCTATTAGCCCAACGCGCCTTGCCGTGCGTGGTAACTTGCTTTTTGGTTTTTAAAATCATCAATATAAAAATGGGAGGGAAAAAGGAGAGAATAATTGCCAAATAGACATCAAATTTAAAGCTTCTTTGCCCTATATTATCGATGATAAGCATAGCAAAATGCAAAAGCTCTTCTATATCATTAATTGCAAAAAACTTATGCAAACAATATAAAAATGTTAATGGCACACTTGCTATCGCTACAAGAAAATATAAGGGATAAAGTTTTTTGTTTCTTAGTATATCCATATTTACCTCTTTCTTTTAAGTGATTGTTGTTTGTTTTCGAGCATATTGATAATATGTTTTGTAAGAATCCTTAAGTCTATTAGCTCTACTTTAACTTTGGAGAGACTTTCATTGACTTCTTTATGAATCTCTTTTGTAACGATGTCATTTAATTCCCCGTTGATATGCGCGAGATTGAACTTGTAAGCTATTTGATTGATATTGCTAAAAGTAGCGTTTAGGTCAAGAAATAGTTTTTTGTTGAAGTTAATAAGGCTTGTGAGCTTATCATAAAGCTTGTTGGCATTATCAAAAGTAGTTTCGCCGTTTTTATCTTGCGTAAGTAGAAGCAAAGATTCTATGTATTGTGTAGTATTGGAGATACCTAACTTTTCTTTTTGTGTTTTGAGCGCAAGATATGCTTCCTTACTTAAAACAAGGTGCGTTCTTTTCCCCGTGATTTGCTTTTTATTGTAATTGATTTCTTTCATAATTGCCCCTTTATATGTGCTTATTTGCAAGTATGCGCTTTAAATCTTGTTTAACATTTAGCACATTAAAGACTTCTCGCCCTTTGCTTGTGCGCCGTATTTGTATGACATAGTCAATAGCCGATATGAAGTAGTCAATGATTGTTTCATCACTCGCATTTATGCCACTAAATTTTGTATTCATAGTGATAGCGTGGATAGAATCCTCAACGCTATTAGCGTGTAGGGTAGAGATTGAACCACTATGTCCTGTATTGTTTAAGCGTAAAAAGAGTAGCGTATTGCGCGTGTCAAGCTCACCTACAAGTAGCCTATCGGGCGACATTCTCATAGAATCGTTTAGGGCTTTTTCGTAAGTGTAATTAGCAGATTCATTTTTGCTTACTACAATTTGCACTTTATTAAGGTTTTTGATGTGAAGCTCTGGAGAATCTTCGATAGTGATAATACGCTCATTAATATCAATCTCCTCTATCAATGAATTTGCAAATGATGTCTTGCCTGTGGCTGTTCCACCGCTGATTAAAATATTCTTTTTATCACGCACAAAGCCTTTTAAGTCTTCATAGGTGTAGTTGCAATTTTCATTGATAAAAAAGCTTTCTATGGGAAATTTAGAATCACTTGGGATTCTAATATTAATGCTAATGTTATTAGTCGCAGTAATGCTTGGGTGCAACGCATTTACTCTATATCTCGTATGTGGAATGGAGCAAGAAAGATGAGGCACTTCGATATTAAAAAATAGATTTCGTGCAGTCGCTAATTGTTCGCAAAAATTAAGCAAAAATCGCTCATCTAGTTCCTCATCTTTCACTATTTCATAATTACCATTCTTACCAAGCCAAAGCTCACCCTCCTTGTTAAAACATATTTCGTTAATATCCATAGTGAGATATTTCTCAAGCTTCAACAAAAGAACATCTAATAGTTTTGAGCGCATTACATATCCCTTATAAGCTTAAATTTGCGGATTCTGTAAGCTTTTTGATTTTGAGCTTTTTACTTTCTACTTTTGCAATAAGAACTTGAAGCTCTTTTACTTCCTTTTTAATGGTTTCCATTATTTTTATCTCTTGGTTTTTCTTATCAATAGATAAAAGCAAATTGCTGAACTCATCTTTATTTTCTGAGTTTGGTGTGTTGTTTTCCATTGTGTGTGTCTCCTTTCTATTATAATGTATTTGCTTTTTGTGATGTTTTCCATTTGTTCTTATGTTTTCATAGAATCTCCTTTGTATTTATTTTGGCATTATGTAATTGAACCATTTTGTGCAAGTAATTGAGCCATCACCGCATTTAGTGTCAGGATTCCACACGCTATAATTTTGGCAAGTTGCATTATCTCGGTAGTTTTTTTGCACCCATTGATTAAACTCGGGGCTTTGTTGTATTTGCTTGTCTTCGTAAAATCCCTCTTTGATTTCGTAGTTCCTAAACCAATCATCAGGGAGATTGAAATTGTTTTGGTGTATCACCATTTCTCTATCTATTCTTGTAAAAGTTTCGCCATTAGGGCTTAGATTTTTCTTGTATTCTGTGCCGTCTGGACGCAAATATACATCATAGGCAGTTACATCTTTCGTTACATAATCAGTAGTCCATTTAGTTTGCCCAATAAATATTTTATTCTTTTTATAGCCCGTGCAGGAGCATTTTTTAAACCCGCATTGCCAACTATTTGATGTAGTCCAACCACTCCCTTGCACTTCTTTTGTGAAAGAATAGTCTTTTGCTTCTCTACTTAACTCTTGCTCTTTATAAGTGGAGCTTAGATTTTGATAAGGGAGGATATATTCGCTTTTCTTGCCACCTTGCGTTGAAAAATCACAACTTGTTACATTAAATTGTGCATATTCTACATTATCATAAAAGGCAATCTGTGTTCTTTTTTTGCCCTGAAGTAATGTATCGTCCATTTGCCATTCGCCACACGGAGATTCTACATACTTAAATACAGCGTCTGTTCTTACACCTTTTGTGATATAGATTTTTTCTTGTGTGTATGGGTCTATATAATACTGATTGACTACTCTTTGCGCTTCTTTTTTGGTATCATCTGTTATATGCTCGACTAACTCCTCTTTGATATTGCCATAAGCAATGCAATCCGTAGCTTCGTGAATTAGTCCATCAATGCCACGAAAGAGAATCTGCGTTACAAAAAAGCTTCCTTTACCTCCGCCATAGTCTTTATCGGTATGCTCAAGCTTACAGCGCGTATCATCTTTGTATAACTCTGCTTGATATTCTGCACCTACTAAATCTACACAATCACCTACATTTTGCACTTTGCTTTCATTATCTACATAGTAGAATTGCGTTTGTTTAATGGCTTTTCCATTGGCAAAATCATATCTGTATTCACATTTTGTGTCATCGCGCACTGCCATTTTTTCAACGCAGCTTCCGTCTTTATCTACAACGCTTAATTTAATGGCATTTTCTAAAAATTCAGGCACTTCACAAAATTGAGAACTCCAAATCTTTGTGCTTGTGCTTCCGTCTGGGTTTGTTGTGGTGGTAGTAATAGAGGGTATAGCATAAGGAATATTACTTGAGCCATTGCTGCCACCACTACCGACACTTATATTGCCTATACTACCGCCACCACTACCACTTGGGTTACCACTACTACCACCGCCTTGAGTAGATGGCATTTTATTGTTTCTATTAACCTGTGTGTTATTGCTCCCATTTTCGAGTTGTTTAATCTGCTCTGCAAAGTCTCTAAACTCTTTTTGATTTTCACCTTTGAGTGTAAGCTTTGTGCCTTTTACTAATTTGCTATTTCTACTTTTTATGCGTTTTGTAACTTGTGGTTTTTTCTCAAGCAAGGATAATTTTTGTCCTTTCATTATCCTATCGATGACAAAGACTACCTTTAAGTCTTTTTCCAACTTATAAGTTCCAAATGCCTGAAATTGCTGGTTGCTGTGCATTACATTTGCGCTCACAACGCCTTGTGAGTTTGTGAAATTAATTTCGTCCTCTAAGTAAATGTCAATGTTTGCATAAGAGATATTTATGCAGAATAAAAGAAGTATTATGCTTTTTATATTGTGATGTTTCATTGTTGTTTCCTCCTTGTTTGTGATTTTGAGATTTTTTCTGTTTGTAATGCAAAAAGCATTATGTTTTTACTCATTTGTGTTTTCCTCCTCATCTGTGATTTGAGATTCTTCTCTAAAGAAACGGGCTAGAGTTTCTCTATTTTTTGGTATGGGTATAAAAATATCTTGTGAAGGTGCGATAAAAATCCTTGAACCTTCTCGTATTGTAATGATTGGTTGAATTTTCATCTGCTCTTGCACGATTCTTTGAATGATAGTAGAGACATCTTGCCTCATACCTGATAGAATCTGTGCTGTCATATATGCTTGACTTAAATCGCTTTGATTGTTTGCTGAAGCAGTTTTGGCATTGACGGCAAGAAGTAGCCCATTTGAAAGAGTAGATAAGGTCATAGGTATGCCGTAGCGTTGAAAATTCCTAGAATGCACTTCACCCACTAAGCCGTTATAGCCTTTAACATCTGCACCTTTTGCATTGGTAAGTAAAATGTTAATGCCGTGTGGCGTAATGATTCTCGTCCATATTACTTCTAAGCGGTATTCTCCTATTTTGTTGTTGCTTTGGTAGAATCCTATAACGCGTGAGCCTTTGGGGATAAGCACTACACGCCCCATAGCTCCGTAAATATTACTTTCTACTTGCGCGACTACATTACCCGCAAGTTGAGACGAAATGGGGCGCACTAAGAATGCAGGTATCATTCTATCCGCTGTAATAGTGCGCAAGAGTTTATGCTCGTTACTTCCCTCATCTTTGTCGTCTAGGTTAGTAAATTCATCTACACCATATTCAAGCTTTTTCTTGGGCTTTTCAACCTCTTCACTTTCAAAGCGTGAAGCTAGAATGCTGTTAATATTCTTTTGTTTAGAATCTGCTAACTTTGGGTCAAACTTTTGATTTTCTACTGCGACACTATCGCCTACGATGTTGCCGTCTTCATCATAGAGATACAAATCCTTTTCTCTTTCTTGCCCTTGCAGCTTTGGTATAGGATTTTTGGTAGGAGCTAGAGGAATTTTATTGCCCTTTTCTATCATATTGCCGTTTTTATCGTGTATTTCATAATTCCCCTTGTTGTCCTCATATGTGAGATTGCCGTTCTTGTCTGTGGTAACCTTTTTATCTTTTTCTACATACACATTATTGCCCTCGCTGTCTTTAAATATGATTCTCCCCTCACTATCACGGCTCATAGGATTACCATTTGCGCTAACAATGGGTATGCTTTTATCTAGGGCTATTTTGCTATTGTTTTCATCAAGCGTATAAGGCTTGGCGTTTTCATCAAGAAATACTCTTTGTCCATCGCGGGTGTGGAGTATAGGCTCTCCATTGTTATCTAAGGGAATGGTATTGCCTTTGTCGTCATAAAGGTTTTGATAAAGGCTAGGTTCATTGCTTTTTTGTTGGGTGTTTAATTGTTCTTGCAATTGCTTAAGGCTATTATCAATTTGTAGAAAGTTTTGCTCTTTCTGTGATTTTTCACTCTCTAGCTCCGCTTTTAGCCTTTCAATCTCTGCCTTTTCTTTAGAATCTGCAAAGAGATAATCTTCAAGTGGAAATTTACTCTCTAGTTCGTCTAGCTCATCATCACTTGCAATAAATGCTTGTATAAGAATCATAAAGCACACAAATGCTATGAGAAAAACAATAATCGCTTTTTTCTTAAAAACCCACACAATCACCCCTTAGTGCATATTTTGTTCTTTTGATTTTTTTTGCAGTGCTTCGAGTTCTTTAATGCGCTCTTGGTTGCGCTTGATAAGTTCTTCCTTGTTCCTGTTGTCTATGCTTCCCTTTTGTTCCACTTTTTCTATTTTTGGCTTTTTTAAGGGCTGCATTTTGGGCTGTGATTGTGTTTTTTTGGTTTCCTTTGGTGTGGATTCTGTATCTGTTGCCTCTGTTTCTGCTTTATCTACTTTTTCTTTGATGATAGTCGGCTTTGTAAGCATTCTTACACATACATACTCATCACCCATTTTTAAAGTCCATTTCTCGCTTAAATCCTCTGCAACGAGGTAGTTGCCTACGATTTTGACATTCACAGGATTATCGTAGTCATCTACGACTTTAAACACAACGGGGAATTTAGACATTGCATCCTCTCTATCAAATTTGAAGTATGTATATTCGTTGTCATTAAAAATATCAATAGCTTGCATTTTGATAGATTCAGGGGATTGTTCTTTGTTGAGCCATAAGCTTTTCCAAGTGCGCTTTGCTTTGGGGATTTGCGCGTATCCACGCTTGATTTTTGCCTTTTCAATATGGATTTTATTGATATTGTCGCCTATGGTAAGAAATTCGCCGTCATCTTCCTCTATGGCTTCAAATTCGATTCGCTTGTAATTGTTATCATCTTTTTTCTTATCTTTTTTGTTTTTATTGTCTGTGCTTTGCATAGCAATCTTACCTATTTTGCGGTCTTTGCTTACAAAGATAGTAAAGGCTGGGTTTCTACGATTAGTAAAGTGTGTTGAAAAGATGTAGAATGTATAAATCGTGCCACTCTCGCCGATGATAGTAAGGTTTGTATCTATACCAATGAGTTTTGGTTTAATGGTGAGCACATTTCTTAAATCCCATTTTTCACTACCTAACTCTGTTACTTCAAAGCCATTTGGGTCCCCAAAAATCACTTTTGCGATAGGGTCATTATCAAAGATAATGGTGCTTATCATTGCATATCTCGTGCGTATCATATGTGTATCGCCGTCTTTATGCAAGATATTCATATTGTTGTCTTGCAATTTTCGTCTAGGATTCCAAAAGTGTTTTTGCACAGAATCTAAAAACATCATCTTGTCGGTGTGAGCATTGCCCGACATTTCGCCACTCTCAAAATCCTCATCACTGAATACGCTTCCGTCCTCATCATAAAATGGTTTTTGCTGTGGTGTATCTGCAAAAGGTGAATTTTGGGCACACAAACTGCCTAAACAAAAACCGAGTGCTAAAATGATTTTTCTCATTTTTGCTCCTTGTTGGCTTCTTTTGCCTCATCTTGCACGGCGTTAGGTTCTGTGTTCTCTTGCGATTCAACCTTATAAGTCGTTTCTTTACTTATATCTACTTCCTCTTTTTTTTGAAACTTCGCTAAAAACTGCTTTATGCTCTGCATTTGCAAGTATGAAAAGCTTTTAAACTCCTCTCTTACTTCTGCATTGTCTTTAATGCTTATATAAAGCTTTTTTGGGGAGTATGATTGCTCTTTGAGGTGCTTAAATAGTGGTTTGTATGTGAAATACAAAATACCTACGATTGTTCCTAAAAATATTCCTAACATTGTGTTCTCCTTAGTCTAAAAATGGATTTGGGCTATTCAAGCTACTTTCTACGCTTTGGGTGTTTTGTTGTTTTTTTGCCTCCTCTTGCTTGATTTTTTCCTCTTGAGCTTTTTTCATAGCCTTAACCTCCTCTGCTAAAATCTTATTTTTTTCGCTAGGAGTGAGATTTTTATAATCCACTTCTTGCGCTTTTTTCTTTTCTTTTTCTTCTTTGAATTGATAAGCTTCTTTTAGTAGGTCATTTGAATCTATTTGGTTTTTTTCGTTGAGCTTGATTTTTGACTTAGAATCTTTAGGATTAACTTTGTTTTCTTCTTCTAACTCTTTAATAGTGGCAATTTCTGTTACAGCGTATTCTTGCACCTCAAAACCTGTTGGATTCTTGGGTAGAGATTCAAAGTCAATATCTAAGGTATTAAACTTATACATTAGGGTAATCTTGTAGCGTTTTTGGCTTTGTAAGACACCTAAAGCATACAAAGATATGCTTACTTCTGCATTGGCATATCCATTTTTCCATTTAGCGATATTTACCACTTTAACGGAGCGTGTAAGGTTTGTATTGCCATATACAGAAGCTTCTTGTGCTACGATGTTTTCAAAGATTTTCCATACTTTGTAACTGCTTTGTGTTCTTACTATTTCATACCGCTCGGTATCATCAAAATGATTTATTGTCTCCCTGTTAATGATATACGCACCTATAAGGCTTCTTATGAGGGCTTCATTAGCGGTGATAGTTTCATTAGCTCTTTCTATATGCACAAAGTTTTGGGAGGCATTAGAAAATCCTATGAGATAGGGTTCTTTCTCTTTTAAGGGGAATAAAGAAATAATAAGAATGCTTAATATAATGACGAGAGCTATAAGCAACTTGTTGAGATTAAGCACAAAATCATAAGTCTTTTTCTCTATTGCAAAAATAGTGTGAGCGTCTTTGATTGTGTCAAAAATGGTATCAATTTTGATATGGTGTGGCATATTAAAGTTTTTAATGCCCTCTTGTAGCTTTTGCAAATATGGGGATAATTTTTTTTCCTCTTGCTTTGGCTCACTATGAAATTCTTTTTCTACATCAATGAGGCTCTCTTGTTCTTGTGTAGATTCTATCTCCTGCCTTATATCACTCATAAATTACTCTTTTATCTTATGCGATATGATGGCTCATACAAGCACAAGGGCTTTTTTTCATCTCATAACTCTTAGAATCTTGCATTGCTGCACAACCACTATAAAACGCAATGAATATGAGTGATAGGATTCCAGCATAGATTGTCTTTTTCATTATTTCTCCTTTTTATTTATTATTCTTTCCCATAATCTTGTTGGTTAGTTCTTTAGCAGTATTGCTTCCTGCACTTACGCCTTTTGAAACCAAATCATTAGCTTTGCTGCCTCCTTTTGTTTTGTTAATGGCGTCATTAATTTTTTGCCCTAGCTGTTTTCCACCTGCGCCTTTAAAGGAGGCATTGCTTAAACCTCCTGTTACTAAGGCACTTGCGGCACTTGCTAATCCACCGATACCACCACCTCCACCTTGATAACCGCTTTTTGCCATTCCTCCTACTGCACCAGCTGCCATACCAGCCGCACCACCTGTTGTCATACCTAATGCTTTTGCACCTGCTTGTGCGATTCCTGCACCCACACTACCACCAGCACCAATGACTTGATTAATGAAACTAGGCACTTGCTTTACAAGATATACACATATAAAACAGCCAATAATACCCACACCGATGTAGCCTATAATGGTTGTTTCTACTGCAATATCTTTCACCCACGCGGTAATCATATCTTTGCCCTTAAGCAATTCATTTCTGCTTGGCATATTTGTTAAAATATAATCAGCCACAGAAAAGTTAAAAAAGCACATTACAAGAACTAGAGGCTTATATAGAGTAAGCCCCACAATATATATTATGTAGCTTCCTACCATTTTTCTTGTTTGTGGCAAAAACATTAAGGCTATCATCAAGAGTGCTAAAGCTTTCCATATTAATATTTGTAATTCAGCTACTAATATCACAAGCAATACGACTATGATAAAAATCATTGTGCATACAAAATATACGATAGCAGCAAAAAGGGCTAAAAACTGCCCTTTAAAGCTTCCCCACGAAAATTCGGGTGCGGACACAATGACGATTTGAATACTCGCGTCAAAGGTTTTTTGTATAAGGTAGCCTACAGCACTTTGAATTTGTGGCGAGGATTGAACTTGTTGCAGAGTGGAATGCGAAATATGTGTGGTTAGAGTCTCTGCGGGATAGGAGATTAAATTTCCAAAGTATTCCATATATATTTTGGGATTTTCAACTGCCCAATTAAAGAATCCTACATAGAGCATCATCAAAATGATTTGTGTGAGATTCTTCCAAGTAAAAAAATCGCCCTCTTGTAACTTTTTCACTGCGAAAGTAATGATAACTATCATACCAATAAGATTAAAGAGAATTTTTACTTTCATCACTTCAGTAAGGGCATTTAACATTCCTGTTGCAAAACCCTCTGCTACTTTTTGAAAGAGTGTTATTATAAAATCATAAATATCCATTTAAAAACTCCTCTTTCCACATATGAGAGTTAAGTTTTAGCTTTTTAATCTTTTGCACTACATCAGAATCAGAGCTTAGGATTTTGAGATATTTGCCTAATTTATCAAGATTCACATCAACGATATTGCTATGCTCGTTGTTGATGAGATTCTTGATAAGCACCTTTCTTTCATTTTGTCCTGTGTTTATCAAAAAATTAATCTCATTCTCTGCAAGTGGAATGTTGTATTTGTTAAAAATCTCTATGTCTTTTGTGGGAAAGATGATGATATGTGCTAGGTTTCTTATAAAAGAATCTGCATTTTTAACATTGTCAAGCTGGTGCATATCTTGGAATGCCATAGTAATTACACCATTAAGCTTTCTAGCTTGTGTAAGTGTAAGATTAATTCTTTCGTTGAATGTTGGGTTGTGGAGATATGATTTAAACTCATCAATAAATACAAAAAATCCTTTATCTTGATTCTTTGCTTTGTAGATGATTTTATGAAAAAGATAATGTGCGACAAGTCCTGCGTCTTTTTCATTTTCTACAATGAAATCCATATTCAGTGTAGTAAGTCTCCTTTTAAACTCTAGCGTATCGCTGTGCTTGTTAAAAAGCGGATTTTCTAGGTATCTATCGAGTTGCAACGGGATATGTTCATCACCTGTTTTTGTAATCGCTTCTCTTATGTCCTTGAGGGAGAAAGAAATACCTTGTGGCGAGAGATTGTGATACAAATCTCTTATAACTTTTTCAACCGCTTTTACCTTTTGTGCTTCCTCTGCATTTGTAGCCTCACTATTTAGTCCTATCATCACATTAAGCCACGAGCTTAGGAATGTGATATTTTCACTATCATAGGGTAGGGAGCAAGGGTTGATATAGAAATCCTCGCCATTGTTATATTCTCCATTTAAAAATTCTGTAACGCTGTATAAGCCATTTAACCTATCAAGTGCGAGTATGTCTATATCATACTTGAATAGATTTGCCATAAGGAAAGAAACGAGCGTTGTCTTACCTGCTCCCGTGCCTCCTACTATCATTGTATGCCCTACTACTTTATTGCTATTGTCCGCGTGAAAATTAAATAAGAATGGCGACATACTTTGATTTTTAAAGAGTGTTACGGGTGTTGCTCCCCAAGAATTTTCTGTTTGTCCTATATATTCTTTTTCAAATAGAATCATAGATGATATAGTTTTGCTTGTATGGATTCTCTTTCGTGCATTCAAAAAGCTTTTGTTAGGGAACATACTAAAAAATGTAGGTTGCATATTTAGTGTTTCGATAACAGCGATAATGCCAGCATTTTTGAGATGATTGAGGATTTTGCTAGAGGCTTCATTTAGAATCTCTTTATTTTTAGCTTTGACTAGAATCGCATAAGAAAAGTTCTGCATATTCAACCTATCAGAATCTATAAACTCTTTTAACTCTCTTAGCTGCTCTTTGGCAAAGCTAGGTGCAAGTTTGATTTTGTCCTTAATCTTACTCTGCGCCCTTTCTTTTGAAATAGAATCTATACTTAGATATACATCAAGTTCATAGGAGCTATGGAGTATGGTCGATAATGTAAGGCTTGAGATTTGCTCGTTATCATAAGCCTTAATACCGATGAAGCGATTAAAAACTTGGTAATTATTAAACTCTTGTATAAAATAATCTTTGTGAAAGCTTACTTTACTGCCAATATAACTATCACTCAACAAGCCATTTGTAGCTGTAAATGGCACATATACGCCATTTATATATTCAGCATAAAAGCGTAGCAGCTCTGTGGAGGTCATTTTTTTAGGTGTATAGAGACTCAATGTAGAAAAATAACGCTCTATTGTGGCTTTAAGAATAGCTATTTTATTAACATAAGTAAGATTATTTGCCTTATCCTCTTTGATTGAGGTTGTCATTTCAAGTTTTTTCTTTTCTAAAAAGCCCTTAGCTCCCTTATTTTTGGTTTCAAATATGATATAATAGGCATTCGTAAAGACATTTTGCCCACTTTCCCACTTATTAACGATAAGTTCCGCGTATTGATTATCTATTTTATACTCTCTGTTATAAACAAGCTCTCTCCGCTTTACAATAATTCTAGCTTCGACATCATCACTTAGCGCATTTAGGGCATTAATCCTGTCAATTAAAGTATTAATCAGTCCGTCCTCGCTAATTGCATTGTAATTAAAACCCTCAAGCGTGATACCTGCTACAAAATTTTCGCTCTTAGTGATGATTAGCTCTTCATCATACAAGGCTAGAATGTTATTCTCCTCACACATTGAGTATTGATTGGGTAAAGATTCAAAAACTAAGTTAAGAATCCACTTTTTTATTGTTTCTGTTACATTCATAGCACTTGCCTTATCTTGTTGGAGGTATGAGGTTCGTTTTTGCCTGTGTTAAGTAGTCCAAGATAAAAACTCGCACTTATACACGCCAAAACCACAAGAAACACAATGATTTTATAGAGCATTACAAGATTCTTTAAGTTCAAAACCTTTCGCATATAAAAAACAAATTTGCTCATCACCGATTCTTTATGGGTAGTATGTGCTAACATTTGTTTTCATCTGCAATGTAGCAAATGCAATGTCTATAATGTCATCATCAAAAAATTCTATGATGTAGAAAAATATGATGAGAAAAAAGAAAAACACAAAGGCATAAATACCAATGTGGGGCTGTGTAATAAGCCCACTCATTACGGATATAACCCACGACTTGAAGTTAAGCCTTAGTAGCTTTTCTTTTTTGGTAAGCTCTCTAATATTTTCCGTTTCAATAGAATTTATGCGTAGCATTAGTTAAACGCCCATTGAGAGATAGCTTGTGCGTTCATAATAAGTAAGGTAGCCGCGATGATACCAACGCATTGAATAAAAATTTCTTTCCAGCGTTCAAGATTCTTAAGAAAATAGATACCTACTGCTACGATGATAAGTGTGCCAATAGCTGTAAGGGCAGTCTGCACCCAATTAAAAATCTTTGAAACCATTGAGTTTAAATCCGCGCTTAATGCAAGTTCAGGAATTAAAACAAAAGCAATAGCTACAAGGATTAAAGCCTTTGAGTGTTTATTATGTTGTGTTGTGTTCATTGTGTCTCCTTTTTTGTGATTTACGAGCTTAATAGCTCTAGTGATTTTTTTATGTTTGACTTAATGATTCTTAGGTGGTATGGATTGTTGATAGGTGGCAAGGATTTTTGTGTAAGTTGTTGATATGTGATGCTTGTATAAAAACTACTATCCTGTATGTTTTGCAACTCCAGCAAAATAACCTTGTATTTGGATATTTTTTTATCCTTGCGACTAAGATTTTTAAGCCTCCATATCTCATTGTCGAGCATTAGTGTTTGGTGAGCGCATTTGCGAGATATTTCTCTCATAATTTGTTGAACATTCTTGTAGAATCTTGTCGGTAGCTCTTGCGGAATTTTATTTGTGGCTTCTTGCGTATGAAGTGATTTATAAACCCTCGATTCTTTGTAGTCTAGCACATTCAAAAAATATAATTGCTTTCTTGTAAAATTGAATCTAATAAGTTCCAATCTTTCGAGTTCTTTGAGCCATATCTTGATTGTCTTTTCACATACATCAAACTTATAAGACATTTCTAGGATATTAAAGAAAATATTTGTGTTTTGTTTAGCATTGGAGAGTTTGACAAGTGAGATAAAAAACATAAAGATTTTGGGATTCTTGTTTGTTTGAAAATACTCACAAAGGTTTTCGTAAATTTCAAATGCACTTTGACTTTGAATCTTGTCAAGTTTCTTGGAATGGGACATATGAGCTCCTCATATCCCAAACCTTATTTTTTGCTTTAAAATTTGAATTTAAGTAAATTTTGTATTTATAAAAGATAAGAATCTTGCAAAAAATAGAGAAAATCCACATATTTTTAGACAAAAATCTTACTGTGAATCCTTATAATAAATAAGTGATTGTAGCAAATGTGAGAGTGAGAGTAGCACAAAGATGAGAAAAAGTAATGAAATGTGAGGGAATGAACATAAGGCTTTAAAAAGCTTTTAATGTGTTTTAATTTAATGCGTATAGTAAGTAATTATAGAGCTTTTTAAAGGTTAGGGATAAGAGGCTTAAAGGGCTAGTTTTACTGCTGGGGATTATTTACTTAAATTTAATGTTTGAAATCAAAGTAAAATCCCTCACTTTGATTTCAAACGCGAAATGACTTTGATTTTACGCGAGGGGTTACACTTGCATACAGAGTATATGTAACCCTGCATTTGACTAAAGGCAAGTTTAGAATTGATATACCTTGGATTTTCAATGTAGTTTTTGCCTTTATATAATAAGTGCATTTATTATAAAAAATACGCAAGTAATCATAAAGAATCTTGATATATCTAAAAAAGAAAAAAATTCACATAATCCTACACGCCGAATTTTCGCACTACGATTCTAAAAAGTGGCGGCAAGATAAGCAGTGTTAACATTGAGGAAGTTACAAGCCCTCCTAACACCACGATAGCGAGAGGTTTTTGCACTTCACTCCCAACGCCCGAAGAGAGCAGCATTGGGATAAGCCCAAGCCCTGCGATAAATGCAGTCATTAGCACCGGGCGTAACCGCCTTTTTGCTCCAATGACAATAGTATCTTCAAGACTATATCCCTCCTTAAGCAAATGCAAGAAATATCCCACCATTACCACACCATTAAGCACTGCGATACCAAAAAGCGCGATAAAGCCCACGGAAGCCGGGACAGATATATATTCGCCCGATAAGAAAAGTGATATAAGCCCACCGGTAACCGCAAAGGGGATATTAAGCAAAATCAGCAAGGAAAGAGAAATAGACTTGAAAGTAAAGAAAAGGATAAAAAAGATAGCAAGGATACTTAGAGGAATAACGGTGGAAAGCCTTTTATTCGCGCGTTGTTGATTTTCAAACTGCCCACCATAAGTGATAGAATATCCCTCCGGCAATTGCACTTGTGCGGCAATTTTCTCCTTTGCTTCTTGAACAAATCCGCCCAAGTCTCTCCCCATTACATTGCTTCTCACTACGCTATAACGTTTTGATTGCTCTCTTTGAATCTGTACAGGACTATCAACTTCTTGAATGTCGGCAATTGAGCTAATAGGCACAGGATTTCCATCAAGAGAGCTCATTTGCAAACTCTTCAATTTTGTAATATCACTTGCAATATCAGCATCTTGACGAATGATGACGGGGATTCTCGCAAAGCCTTGTGGAATGTAGGTTACGATAATACCCTCTAAGCTTGAGCGCATAAATTTTGTAAATTCATCACTTGAAATACCAGTATTTGCCATTACGGACTGCCAAGGTTTTACATAGAGGCAATTCACCCCTTTATTAAGCGTAGTAAAAACTTCAGCAGAGCCTTTAATATCTTTAAGAATATCTACAATTTGTGAGCTTAGCTCATTAAGTTTATCAATTTCTAAGCCAAAGATTTTAATAGCTAAATCCCCACGCACACCGGTAAGCATTTCGGAGATTCTCATATCAATTGGCTGCACAAGTGCAATATTCATACCTTTAAATTCACTTGCAACTTCGCGTATTTTATCCTCAATCTCTTCCATATTTTTTGCTTGCCATTCTTCTTTTGGCTTAAAGGATACAAAAACATCACTTTGGTTGAAACCTGCTGGGTCAAGCCCCACTTCATCAGTTCCTGTGCGCGTAACTACACTTTTAATTTCAGGCACTCTAGCGAGTAATTCTTTTTGCATAAGGAGCATTACATCTCGACTTTGCTCTAAAGAAATAGAGGGGCTAGATTCAATATTCAGCACCAAATCACCCTCTTGCAAAGTCGGCATAAAGGCACTTCCAATAAGCGGAAAGAGTGAGAAGCTAAAGATAAGAAAACATATCGCACTTATAAGCAGTAATTTTGTTCTTGTAAGTGCAAAATGGAGCATCGGGGCATACATTTTATGAAAAAATTGTGTTAATTTGGTTTCGTGATGCTCTGTCGCTTTAAGCACAAAGGAGCTAATTACAGGAATAACCGTCATTGAAAGCAAAAGTGAGCCAAGTAACGCAAATACGATTGTTTGTGCAAGAGGGACAAAAAATTTCCCCTCTAAACCTTCAAGTGTAAGGATAGGCACAAAAAAGATGATAATGATAATAATGCCGCTAAAGACAGAGACAGATATTTCTTTACACGCACGATAAATGGTATGCAGTTTTGGTGAATTTTTAGTGAGACTTAGCTTTTCAAAGGCATTTTCAACATTTACAACTGCAGAATCTACCAAGATTCCAACAGCAATTGCTAATCCTCCAAGACTCATCAGGTTTGCTGAAATGCCATAGTGGCGCATCATTACGAAAGCAAAAGCGATAGATAAAGGTAAAATTACGCTTACAGCTACCGCCGCACGCACATCACCCAAAAACAAAAAAAGTAAAATAACGATAAGCACAATGGCTTCCACAAGCGTTTTAATGACATTATTGACTGCTTTTTGCGTGAGTTCAGACCTATCATAAAAAACACGCAATTCTAGATTCTCGGGTAATTCTGTCTTAAGCTCTTCCATTCTAATTTTAATTTCTCTAATTGCATCGCGTGAATTTGCTCCTTTGAGAGAAAGCACTAAACCCAATGTTGTCTCGCTTTTACCATCTATTGTTGTAAGTCCAAGCCGCGTCATATGATTTTCAATCACATCGCAAAAATCTCTTATACGCACATAGCCAGATTTGGTAATGACAGAGATATTTTTAATCTCTTCTATATTTGTTGCGCCCGTTTGCACTTTTACAAGGAAATTCTCATTGTCCCGTGTTACGCGTCCTGCACCATCATTTTTAAGATTTGCATCAAGTGCATCTTGCAAATCACTAATTGTAATGCCAAGTCGCGCCATATCATCAAAGTCTGGAACGACTACAATCGCTTTAGTATATCCGCCTAAGCGATTCACATCGGCAACACCTTTGATATTACGCAAAGCGGGGCGAATGGTAAAATCAAGTAGCTGCCTTTTTTGTGCTTCTGATATGGAATTGTCGCTACTTTCAAGAGTGAACATAAACATATCACTTAGGGGAGTTACAATCGGTGCAAGTCCGCCACTCACACCATTAGGCAAATCCCCTAATGTGGTAGAGAGTTTTTCATTCACCATATTACGTGCAAGATAAATATCTGTGCCATCGTTAAAGTCAATTGTAATATCAGCAAGTCCATATTTTGAAAGACTACGCAAACTCTTTTGATTAGGAAGCCCTAGTAATTCTAGCTCTAATGGACGCACAACACGATTCTCTACTTCTTCTGGTGCCATCCCGGGGGCTTTAAGAATAATTTTTACTTGTGTGGAGGAGACATCTGGAAATGCATCAATGGGGATTGTAAAAAATGAATATGTGCCAAAAATAAAAAGTATGATTGCGCTTAGCACCACAATCATACGTTGTTTAAGGGAAAATTCTATAATTTTTGCTAGCATTATTCACTCCCAAGTCCGTCCATCATACCTTTTAGGCTGATAATATTGCCTGTGGCGATCTTCATCTGGGCATTTAAACCTTTTGGATCAATGACAAAACCATTGTCTCTCTCTTCAACCTTATGAATCTTGGTGGGCTTAAACCCTTTGGCACTCTGCACAAATATAAAATAATCATTGCCATTTTTTATGACTGCAGATGAGGGGATAAGAATCGTGCCCTTAGGCAGTAAGCCATCAATATATACTTCTATCATCTCACCGACTTTAAGATTTGTGTCGCGGATATTGGCAATGGCAAGAATAGTGTTTGAGACTTTATCAATGACTACTGACATAGTTTCAACCTCCCCAATTTTATTGCCATCATCATCAAAGACAGGCGAACCCTTTTGGATATTGTGTGATAAGTGTAAAGGGATTTTAATGTGTCCAAGCAAATTGCTTGTTGCATTATCGCTTACTTTTGAGATTCTCACATAGGGCGTGAAAGCCCCGATTTTCTCACCGCTTTGTTTGGGGGCAACGGATAGAATCCCCGAAGTTTTTGCTACCACAGGAAAGCCATATCTGCCCTGTGAGCCATTTTTGATGAACTGCGGGTCAATGCCCAGTAAATCAAGCTTTGATTGGATTTCATTCAATTTTAAACGCAATTCATTCATTGCGAGGTAGCTTAATTGATATTCCCGCTTGGAAATCACACCGGCTTTATATAGGGATTTATCCTTTGCCTCGTTTTCTTTAGCGATTTTGAGTCGCTCGCGTGTGTTTGTGAGCTCAAAAAAGAGCGCACTCAACTCATTGGAGCTAATATCGCAAATCAAATCCCCCTCATTTACACTCTCCCCCTCGCGTTTATAGATATTCACCACGATTGTCTCAAAGCTCGAACTTTGCGTGCTGGAGCTCTTGTCGTCAAAGTCAATAAGAGCATTGAAAGGCACACCCTTAGTGTTAAAGGCTTGATTGAGCGGGATAATTTTAATACCATTTTTTGCCACTTGCTCCTGTGAAATAACGATTTCGCTTGCAGCAAACATAAACTGGGTGCATAATAGCGGGATAAAGCACAGATATTCTTTCATTGTTTGTCCTTTGTGCTAGGTATATTTAAGACGAGACTTAGAGTTTCTTCAAGCATAGAGAGCGTTAAAACATAGTCGCGCTTTGCCTGCGTGGTGGCAATCATCGCATCAAGGTGATTATTTTTCACACTTAAGTATTCAAACGCACTTGTTTTACCTGCCTCATAGCCAATGCGCGATATTTCACTTAGCTCCGCACGATTATTTTCATTATCCTTTGCAAGAGCAATAACCTCCTTTTTTGTATAGAGTTGCTCCAAATATGACTTTGCATTCATCAGCAACGAAGCCTTTAGAATCTCGCTTTCGCGTATAGAACCACTTTGTAACGCTAGATACATCGCCTTTTGATTGCCGTATTTGGTGGTTAAAGGAATGGGGACTTTAATTTTCAACATAATGCCATCGCTCGATTCGGCGCTATTAAATCCGCCGCCAATCTCCAGTGCGTCAAAGCGATTTTGAGAGGCGAGCTTTGCGCTGTATTGATAGTCTTTGATGTCTAGGCTCACTATATCAAGGTAAAGATTCTGTTCTAATGTCTTTTCAAGCCCTGCATCATCAAGGCTAAGATAATCAAACTGCAGCCCATTTACATTGATGTTGCTGTCTGTTGTATTTACACCAAGAATCACTTTGAGCGCATTGAGCGTGTTTATAAGCTCTGTATGCAGGGTTTTTAGTGCTACCTTTGTAGCCAAAAAGTCGCTTTTGAAAAACAAATATTGTGATTTGCTAATGCGCCCGGCTTCGTATTGTTCTTGTGAGATTTTAATCTGATTCTTTGCGTTTTCATAACGTGTGGTATAGATGTGATACTGCTCGTTTAAGACGAGATAGTCCAAATACAATCTTTTTGCGCTAATTATCGCTAGTCGCCTTGTGAGTTCATATACTTTTTCTTGCCTTAGAATCTTGTTTTGGTAGCTTTGTGAGAGTGTGTAGCTCACCCACGGCAAACGAGGTGTAAGCGTAAGCAAAAATGTGCTTTCAAGTTCCGTGCCACCGCTTGGCGATTTTACGCGATTAGTTTCCACTTCAAGGTATGAGCTATTCCACGCACGCATTGCTTTGCCCTCATAGGTAAGGGCTTGTGCCATTGCACGAGATTTTGCAAGATTGATAGAATTTTTCTCCACACGCGTCATAAATTCATCAAGGCTCATTACATATTTGTTTGTAGGCATATAGACATAAAATTCTTCTTCTAGCTTGTTAAAGTCTATAAAATCATTTGCGCACATTACACTTATGTAAAGCATAAGGGCAGTGATATATTTCATCGCAATCCTTCGTGATTCTATGCTAAGTTAGGTAATTATAGGGATATTTTTTAAACTATTCGCTTAATCTAATGTTTTGTATTCTTTTTGAAATCACGCATAATAGTATTAAATCTATTGAGAAACACTGGGTTTTTGGCATTCATATATTCCGAAATCATAAGGATAAGCTTTTGATTAAGATTCATACAAATTTTTGTGCATACATTTGAAAATTCTTGCTCATCGGTGCCATACATTGCTTCATCAAGCATTTGGACATAATGCATGTAAGTTTTTTGGTCGCGCTCATCTTGTTTTTTATTGGCAATAATTTTTTCTTTCATAGTTTCAAGCTCTTCTAAGGGTATGTTTTGAAGATATTTTTTAGAATACATACCCGTGAGCCCGAGAATTTCACCCACAAGTGCAAGTTTTTCTGGAGTGTTGTTAAGATATTCTTTGTAAGTATCGTTAAAAGTTTCATCAGGCATAAAGTCTTTTACGATGAGTAGCTTTAAATGTGCCATATCGAGAATCTGTTGTCGCTTTTTCTCGTTTCCTAGCTCCGTGATTGTGTTTTGTAGGCGCATTGTATCATTGCGTTTTTTTTCATAATAGCCCATAATCACCTTATATTCTTCAATAGGTAATTCCTTAAGCTGCATAGAGATTTGGTCAAGCAAATTTTCTTGAAATTCGCGATAAGCAATGCGCAAGATTCTTTGAATTTTCAACATAGATACATTTTTGAGATTGAGTGTGAGGATATCTGCCACATCGGCATAGCTAAAGTCATTAAAGGCGTCCCTTATGATGCTCATTAGCACAAGTGTATTTTCTAAATTTTCTTGCACTTTGAGCTTAAAATCGCCGATATCTGCCTCATCGAGTGAGCTTATCGCTGTGTAGTTATCCTTATCCATATAGTGCAAAAAATTTAGTGTTTCTGTGCGCGTATCTTTCTCATAAAGCTGCATTATTCCATCTTTATCGAGCTTTGAAATCTCTTGTTCTGTGTGTCCGTGGCGCATTAGAAAAGCCTTAATAGGCTTTAAGTCTTTTTTGTCATCTTTTGTATTCATTGCATTGCCTTATAGATTTTGAGCATATCAATGTGCGAATCTTCATCGTGTATGCGGAGGATATTCGCTCCATTTTGCAAGGCGTAGAGGTGCATAGCCAAAGTTCCGGCGAGTCTATCTTTGGTCTCTCTACCTGTAATTTTGCCAATGGTGTTTTTGCGACTAGCCCCCACGAGTAATGGTAGTCCAAAATGCTGAAAATGCGATAAGTGTTTGATAAGGGCGATATTTTGTGTCTCATCTTTTGCAAAGCCAAAGCCAATATCAATAATAAGATCTTTTACCCCCGCTTGTCCTAGCGCAGTAATTTTTTCTGCAAAAAATGTATCAATATCATCAAAAAGATTCTTATAGGTGTGTGTGAGGCTCTGCATTTGTTTTGGTGTGCCTTTAGTGTGCATTAGAACCACCCGTGCGTTGTATTGTGCAGCGACCTCTATCATTTGGGATTCACTTAGTCCGCTTACATCATTAATAATTTTAAATCCGTGAGAGAGGGCATATTCAGCTGTTTTAGCATTGTAGGTATCAATGCTAAAATCGATTTTTTCATATAATTTATTTGTAGCAATATGCTCTATCACAGGCGTGAGACGCTCAATTTCCACATCTGTGTCTATTAGCTCACTGCCCGGGCGTGAGCTTGCCGCACCAATATCGATAATCCCCACTTCTTTTTGTATTAAGGTGTGGATTCTATCTATCGCGCCCTGTGCGTCTTTCCGTGAATTTTCATAAAAGCTATCGGGTGTAACATTGATGATTGCCATAATGGTTTGTTGGTGTGCTATGCGTTGAGAAGCGTAGAGATGAGATTCTAATGCTTTTTTGAGTGCTTTTAAGCCAAAGGGTTGCATTGCGAGTTTTGGGAGTATTTTTTCTATATTGCTTCGTGTGCCAAAAAGCAGGGCAATATGCTCACCTTTATGCGTGATGCACTCTTTTGGTGTGGCACATTCTGCCCCAACACTTAGTGCCTCTTGCTTTAAAATATTCATCGCTTCAAAGCCCAAATCTTTTATTTCAAAGCCAAGCATTTGTGCCTTTTTACCCATAATCTTCTGCCCCATAGAATCTGCGCCTATGGATTTAATATTGTCTAAAATGCTATGGGAATCTAGCCTTTGTATAGTCATTGCCGTCCCTTTTGTTTGTGGTAGATTCGTAAAAGGAGAGGGAGAAAAATATAGTTTTGTTTTTCGGTGGCATCATTTTGATTAAGGGCAATGGCTCTATCAAAGAGGGTGAGTTCTTTTTGGGTAAGCTTTATTTGTGCTTCATAGAGGGCGAAAAGTAGAGATTGAATCCTAAGCTTAATATCCTCTTTGCTGTGTTGTGCGCTGTCATTTTGTTTGCAAAAGTTATAGATAGATTCTAAACTTAGCCTTGATACATCAAGTTCAAATGGTGGCATCTCCGCCTTGTGTTTGTGTATGGTAATACTCATACGAGAACGAATTGTAGGAATAAGTGCATTTTTATTCTTAGCGATGATAATAAACTGCACCAAAGGTGGCGGTTCCTCGATGATTTTGAGGAGTGCATTTTGTGCGGCAATATTGTATTTATTTGCACAGATGATAATGAGCATTTCCTGTTCGTAAGTGAGATAACTTTTTGCTATGACTTCCTTTGCATCATCAATCTTAAAATCCTCTCGTTCAAAAATTTCATAATACTGCTCTTCGCGTTCGGCAATGAGCTCGTCTATAAGTTCCTTTGCAAAAGGTGTAATGTGTATAATCCCGGTCATCTTACGCTTCTTTATGTCTATATATCAAGCGAGATTTTATTGAGGAGCGCGCACAATATCGCCCTGTCAAAGAGTTTAAAAAGTATGAGAAGCTTATAATCGAGGTATTCATCTGTAGGGTTAAAAATTTCATTTTCGTCAAATATCCAGTGCCACCCGTCTCCGCACTCTTTTGCAAAGGTTGCATATATGCTCTTTTTGCCTATATACCATATTTTATAGTTGCCATACATCATATCAAGCATATTGCTAATAAGTTTAAAGCCTTTCATATCGTTGCCTTGTGCATTAGAATCTATCATATCGCGCAAATGTGTGATTTCAATGACGGGCAAAAATGGTCGTCCCTTGTGGTGCTGATTGATGTGTTGGGTAATGTATGTGCCAAACCATTGATGTTGTCTGTCTGTGAGCACGATAACACTCCTGCCTTGCAATATGTGCGTAATGAGCCGCACCATATGTGGCAAAAGCAAAAATCGCTTTTCCTCTATCCACCCACTCATTACGCCTCTTTTTTCGTCCTCGCGTATGGTATTCAAAAGCCAATCACTGATATTTTCCATTCTCTGCCTATTCTTCTAGTCTATATACGCTATGGAGCTTACGCACCGCGTCTTGAGCAAATTCTGCATTGATAATCATAGAGATTTTAATCTCACTCGTGCTTATCATCATAATATTGATATTATCCTCCGCCAATGCTTTAAAAGCTGTGCTTGCCACGCCAGAGTGTGATTTCATACCCACACCTACAATCGACACCTTAGCGATATTATTGTCGTATTCTATACTGCCAAAATCATTTTTAAATTTTTCTAGCACTTGCTGTGTGAGCTGCACCTCTGTCTTTGGAATCGTAAAATCAATATCTGTTTTGCCATCGCGCCCGATTGTTTGCACAATCATATCCACATTAATGTTATTATCTGCCAAAAGCCCAAAAATATCCGCCGCAATGCCCGGGCGGTCAAGCACATCAGCAAGGCTCACTCGTGCTTGATTGTTATCGAGTGCCACACCGCTAACAATTGGTTTTTCCATTATATCCTCCTCTTTAGTAATAAGTGTGCCTTCATTTTCGCTAAAAGAACTCGCGCAATATAGCCTGACATTAAGCTTCTTAGCAAGCTCTACCGAACGATTAAGTAAAACTTTTGCTCCCATAGATGCGAGCTCTAGCATTTCATCATAGCTAATTTTGTCTAGCTTTTTTGCTTCTTTAACAATGCGTGGGTCAGTCGTATATACGCCATCTACATCGCTATAAATTTCACATTTTGTCGCATTGAGCGCACCTGCTAGCGCAACTGCTGATAAATCGCTTCCGCCGCGCCCCAAAGTCGTAACTTCTCCCTTTGTAGAAATCCCTTGAAATCCTGCCACGACAACGACATACCCTTCATTAAGCAAGTGAAAGATTTTCGTGGTATCCACATATTCTATACGCGCTTTTGTGTGAAAATTATCCGTAACAATCCCAGCACCCCTACCACTAAGTGAAATTGCCTTAATTCCCATAGATTCTAAAGCTATGGCAAGGAGTGCTGCGGTTACGCGCTCTCCAGAGCTAAGCACCATATCGACTTCGCGTGTGTTAGGCAGTGGCGTGAAATGCTGTGTAAAGTTAATAAGTCTATCTGTATCTCCGCTCATTGCAGATACGACTACGACAAGGCTATGCCCTAAAGCCTTGCTTTTGGTAACGCGTTTAGCAACATTGTAGATTCTGTCACAATCCCCCATACTTGTGCCACCATATTTTTGCACGATGAGCATAGTAGTCCTTAATGTATAAAATTAAAAATGCTAATCATAGAATCTTATTGCTTAAGATTCTTTATATACAGCCCTCTTTTTTAAAATAGTCTAAAATTTTTTTATATGTATCTCTTTTAAAATGCGTAACATACTGAAATATCTCATCTATGCTTACAAATTGATATTTATCAAACTCCGGTATATCGGTTTGGAGATTGATTTTAGATTCGTCTTTGATACGCACGAGGAAGTATTTTTGCCTCTGTCCGTCATAGCCCTTATACATCTTTTTTGGCATAGTGTTTGGGAAGTCATACTGCACCCACTCGGGGCATTCACTGATGATTTCTACATCATTTGTGCCTATTTCTTCTTCTAATTCTCGTAATAGCGCATCTCTTGGGCTTTCACCCTCATCAATGCCCCCTTGTGGAAACTGCCACGCGCCTTTAATATCTGTGCGGTGAGCAATAAAGAATCTATATTCGCTAGGATAGGTGCTTGATAAAATTATGGCAGCGACATTTGGGCGGTATCTTTTTGGCTTTACATCATTGCTTTGCTCTGCGCTCATTGCTATACCTTTTGCGAATTGTTTATGGCATTATACGCTACAATATATAATATTTTAAGCGAGGCGAGTTTAAGGGGATTGTAAGAGTATGCTACTTTATATTCACATACCATTTTGCGCGAGTAAGTGCGGATACTGCGCTTTTACCTCTTTTGTGAATAAAGAGACTTATTTTGAATCCTACATAGAGGCTTTGTGCGTGGATTTAGCACAGATTCT
Source organism: Helicobacter sp. MIT 03-1616 (assembly GCF_000765685.2). Taxonomy (NCBI): domain Bacteria; kingdom Pseudomonadati; phylum Campylobacterota; class Epsilonproteobacteria; order Campylobacterales; family Helicobacteraceae; genus Helicobacter; species Helicobacter sp. MIT 03-1616. The sequence continues at coordinate 48,371 of NZ_JROY02000002.1, forward strand.
AAAAGGTAAAGATTATGTGTTAAGCTCGATTTTTATTGGTGGAGGCACACCAAATCTCTTAGATTCTATACATTATGAGAAAATCTTTACTCAGATCCGTGCGTATGCGAGGCTTGAAGAGACTTGCGAAATCAGTATTGAATCTAATGTCAATCTCCTCAATCCGCAGTGGTGCAGGGATTTACGCGCATTAGGTGCAAATCGACTAAGCATAGGTGTGCAGAGCTTTTATGCGCCAAAATTAGCCTATTTGGAGCGCGACCATAGCGCAAAAGATATTTTTCATCGCGTGGAGAGTGCCTACAATGCAGGATTTACGAATATAAATTGCGATATGATGATAACACCTCTAGATTCTTATAATATCTTAGAATCCGACCTTACACAGGTTTTGAATCTCCCCATAAGCCACCTATCGCTTTATGCGCTAAGTATTGATGAAGGCTCACGCTTTGCAGGGCAAACAAATGTGGTGCGCGGAAATGTTGATGAGGCATTGAGCTTTTATGCGCGTGATTGGCTACAAGCGCAGGGATTTATGCAGTATGAAGTGTCAAATTATACGCGCAATACACAAACGCAATGCGCTCACAATATGGGCTATTGGCAGGGGCGAGAGTATCTCGGGTGCGGGGCTTCGGCGGTGGGGCGTGTGGGGCGTGTGCGAATGCGGGCATATCCAAATCTTAAAGAATATATCAAATCGCCCACCGCGCGTTTTAATGAGCATTTGAGTGTGGAAGACATACAGATTGAAAACCTTATGCTAGGGCTACGCATGAGCAGGGGTGCGTGGCTAAAACTTGCGCCATTAGAGCAAGAAAATCAAGCGTGGCAAGAATGTATAGAGGCGGGGGAATCCATAGGCTGCGGACTTGAAGTAAGTGATTTTAAAAAGCCTCCACTGCGATTTTTGCTTGATGAGGGCAAATGTCATTTGCTAGAGTGTGAGGGTGCAAAGCAGGGCAGAATCTTAGCAAAACAATCAAGAGAGCGTGAAAAGTGTAAGGGTGAAATGTGTGAAAAGATAAGCTATCTTGTGGCAAATGAGCTTTTTTTGGCTGATGAGATTGCGCTGTGGATTTTACGCCACAAATAAGCACGGAGAAGTGATTATGAAAGGCTATATATTTGTGCGGCGTTGATATATCGTTCAACAATAAGTCTTTTATCGTGTTTTGTAAGCACAAAATTTCGTGCATTTTGTTTCATTTGCATTCGCTCTCGTGGGCTAAGATGAAGCATCTTGCTCATAGACTTGGCAAGTGAGACACTATCTTTTGCTTGACACATTGAGCCTATTTTTGGCGTGATAAGTTCTTTGCAGCCGCTCACATTTGTGGTAATAATAGGCTTTCCCATACTCAAGGCTTCTAATAGCACCATAGGTGCGCCCTCACGATAGCTAGGCAGCACAACGCACGAGCTAGATTCTATAAAGGGGCGGACATCATTTTGCTCTCCAAGATACTTGATAATTCCCTCCCTTTCCCATTTTTGAATGATAGATTCTGCAATAGCACTAGGATTTGCCACATTGAGTTTGCCAAGGAGATAGAATTTTATCGCCCCCCCCCCCCATTAGATTTTTTATTGTTTTTTTGCAACATTTTTGCTGCTTCTACAAACTCACCCACACCTTTATCCCACAGCATTCTAGCAATAAGTAGAAATACAAATTCTTCTTGTGGTTGTGCAGCATTGTGCAGATTTTGACTTTGTGGGGCAAAATATTCTGTATCTACCCCCTCGCTTGGTAAAAGTTTGGCTTGTGTTTGAGAAACAAGCTCCCGCTGCAAAAATTCCTCTTTGTCATCGGGGTTAAGAAACCACACTTCTTTGACACATTTAAGGGCTGTTTTATACATTTGGCAAACAATGAAGCGCAATATTTTCTTTTTTATTTCTTTACCAATAAATACATAGCCAAGTCCCGTAATGACTGCAATAGTGGGAATATTTAGGATTCTGGAAGCAAATGAACCATAAATGACGCTCTTAATAGTATAGTTAAAGAGAAGTTTGGGCTTAAGATGGCGCAGTAGTTTCAATATCTGCCATATCGTGCGTAAATCTTTGAATGGATTAAGGCTTTTAGAATCTATGGTGAGCGGGTGGCAGATGAAGCCGTGTGATTGCAGTTTTGACGTGCTTTCATCAAATGGTGCAATGATGTGGATTGCAAAGCCATTATTTTGTAGTGCTACAAGAGGCTGCAAACGGAAATTATACATACCAAAGCAAGTATTAGAAATACAAACAATGATAGAATGCTGTGAATCTTGTGAAAGATTGTGTGTTGTTTGGGATTGTAAGGCAGGGGTTTGAGTGTGTAAAATATGTGTAACGCTTGTTGTATAAATATATGTGATAAGTGGCATATCAAAAAGTTTTTTAGCTAATTTTCTGCCTTGTCTGCCGAGTGTAGCAGTAAGGTTTTTGTGTGTGGCAAGATAATACATAGCTGCTTGTAGGGCATTTGGGTTTTGTGGGGGAATGAGGATTCCATTTATGCCAAGGAGTAAGCTTTCATCTTTATATACAAGCGGTGTGTAGGGCTTGATAACACATTCCTTGCAGCCGCTCACATTTGTGGTAATAATAGGCTTTCCCATACTCATTGCCTCAAGCAGCACACGAGGAACACCCTCTTTATAAAAGCTAGGCAGCACAACGCACGAGCTAGATTCTATAAAGGGGCGGACATCTTTATTTGCTCCTAAATAGGTAATAATCCCTTCCTCTTGCCATTGCAGAATCTGCTTTTTTGTAATTGCTTTGGGATTATTGCAATCACTTGCCCCAAGCAACAAAAATTTGAGCGATGAGATTCTAGGCGGCATAAATACGCCTTGCAAAAAGATGATAAAAAGAGTTTAGAGCCTGATAAGAGTAAAGCTTAAAAGATATACGATTAAGCGAATATAAGTAAGAGAGCGATTCCAATATTGCAAGGAAAGTAAGCAACAAAGCACATAGGGTGAGCGGATAAAGTGAATATATCTCGGAATCTTTGGTGATGGAATAAGGGCAGATTCTATAAGGGATTGAAGTGGTGCAAGTATAGTTTCTACCCCCCCCTCATTATCTAAAAAGCGAGATTCTAAAATAATAAGCGCAGCAAGATTTTTACCCATCACTTGTGCTACAAAAGGCATAAGTGGATTATAGGTTTCTAGTTCATTGCCTAAAGAGTGTAGAGCCTCGCTGATATAGCACATATCTGCGATTTTTTTGTCTTTTGCCTTTATATTTTGCGTGATAGAGCTATGATTGAGGCAGTAGATATAAAGCCGCTCATCAAGGCTCACATAGCTTTTGGCAAGTGCGCTAATGGCAAAAAACTTGAGCATATCCTCTGCCATTGTGAGCTTGAGCGGGATAAAGCACTCCATAAAAGGGAGAATCTGCCGAATAAGCGAGGTTTTATAGCATTTATCCCATAGGGTAAATTTAGGAAATTGTGTGCTTTTGAGGAAAAAATTATATGCGATTTGCTCGTTTTGTAGGGGTTTGTGGCTAAAGCGAGTAGGCAGGATATAGCGCAGTTTATGGAGGCAATTTGCACTTAGACTTGCTTGAGATGAACCACGATAAGCAGGGCGGAAGTGGATTATATCAGGGAGATTTTTCTCCTCTTGCTCACTATGGGACTGGGTGTTAGAGCTTAGCGGCGTGGAGTTTAAAGCCATAGAGGCTTTTTGATATGCCCTCTCACACGCATTAAGCGTGAGATAGTCATCGGCATCTAAGTGGAGGATATAAGTTCCTTGTGCCTCTTTCTCTCCTGTGATTCGTGTAGCAAAGAGCCCGAGATTGGTGGGATTATGAATAATGCGGATTCTAGAATCTTTACTCGCATAAGTTTTAGCAATACTTATAGAATCATCACTCCCACAATCATTAATGACTAAAATTTCAATATCGCCTAAAGTTTGATTAATGCACGAATCTAAACAACGAGCGATGTAAGATTCTACATTGTAGGTGGGGATAATGATAGAGAAGAGTGGCATGGTAAATCCTTTAATTTATTTTTTATGTGGATTATTTTTGTAGCGTTTGTGCTGAATATAGGTTGCTAAATATTTGTTTTGTAAAGTAGCTAGACATACAAGTCGAAATACGAGATAATAAGCACCTAGCTCAAAAAAAATATAATCTATTTTCTCATAAAGATATAGAATGCCAAAGAGGATTGTATATATCGTGTAATAGAACACACGAAACATATCAAAATTTGTAATAATTTTGCTTGTGATAATAGTAGTTTTATAGCGTTTTTGTGTGCTAAATTCTAATAGTTTTGGAAGTGGATAAAGTGCAAAAAGTCCTAGAAGAGTATAGAAATTTTTATCAATGATAGGTAGTATTATTGAAAAAAATTGTAAAAAACTTAAAAATGGAATAAGCAAAAGGTTAGTTATATTGCGTTGGGTATTGTAAATGATATAGAGTAGCTGTAATAAAATCATTGAAAGAGCAAAATATAACAAGTATTCATATTTAAGCATAGAGAGTAGCCAAAATAGTATAAAAATTAAAGCAAATCTTCCTATCATTATAGCTATAAATTTTTCACGCATTCTCAAAAGAAGATATGTTGGAAGACGTAATGTTGGCTTTGTTTCATTTTTTATTGTAAGGACATCATTTTGTATATAGCCATTAGAATAAATCATATCAGTAATGCAAAGAGCCACTAAAAGTATAGGGAGCGAATCAAGAATGGACTCTTGTGGGGCAAAATGTAGATAAAGTATAGTGATTGGAACAAAATAAATACATATCCAAGAAATTTTATGAACAAGACTTTTTAAGCGCGTAAAAAATTGATACATAAAAGGAACAAAACTAATTGTGTAAAACATTTTATATCTCCATAATAGTGGAATTTTTGAGATTTTGAGAAAGCCATTTCTTTTTGTTTCTCTTTTTTGTGAGTATAACAGAACTCTGCGCTTTTTGACAGAGTAAAATATCGTCTAAATTATCAGTGGCTACAAAGTATATATCCCCAAAAAGCGTATGTTTATTCCCCAATAAGTCGATCTCTAGTGTTCCTTGGCAGATTTCTTGCTGATTATAGAGGAGTTTTGATGAAACAAAGTGTGAAATATTAAAGTACTGAGCAATATGAAAGGCAAGACAATCAAGCGTAGCAGAAGCAAAAACAATGTTATGTGACTGAAAGTTATCGAGTAATGAAATAATGCACTCACGCCTTTTGGAAACAAGGAATGTATGGACGAATTCTTTAGCTTGTTTAAAAAGCATATATCTTGGAGCACCTTTTAATGTTCTTATAAAAATATCTCGAATGGGTATCATTTCTTTTTTAAGGCATAAAAATGAAATTTTGTTTAGTATCATTATCGGTCTAGAACGTAGTAGGCGCAATAAGAATTTTGTACATCCATTAGACCGCCAGATACAAAAATCTAATGTTGTATTAGAATCGTAAAGTGTGCCACAAATATCAAAAATAGCTTTATACATTATTTGAGCCTTTGTCGGATAAAATTAGCTATTTTTTTAGGTAAAATATTTCTTATACAAACACGTGGCAAAATGTAGAACAAGTAGTATAAAGTATGGGTAAAGAAGTAATATTTCATATATTTGATACCCACTAGAATATCTTCCATGAATTGAGTAAAAGTAATTTTTGATGAAATACCTAATGTGTTATATGTTGCAATAATTGTTTGTATTTTTTTCCATTTGTAATTATTTATAAATACTTTTGAAAAAAAATCTATTTCTCCTCGTATTTTAAATTCTTTGTCGTAAAGATATTTTTTTAGTAAATGTGTTTGAATAAAAGAAGCCTGATGATGACAAAATTCAATTTTAAAGGGTCCAAAAACGATGTTATAATATTTTATTTTCTTGTAATTTTCATCATAGACAATTTCTACTCCACCATCTATAACCCCATATTGTTCATCTAGAAGAGGTGCAATATTTCTAAGAACACTTAAATCATAAAATCTATCTCCACAATTCATAAAGTTGCACCATTCGCCCGTGGCTAAATCAATCCCCTTATTCATCGCATCATAGATTCCGCTATCACGCTCACTTAGGAATTTAAAGGCAAAGTTTGCTTTTGTGCGATGAGTAGCCTCCATATAGAATCTGCCCTCATCTTTGTGGGTAATATCACAAAGTGTGCTAATGTAAGATTGAATACATTCTTTCGTGCCATCTTTGCTATTACCATCAATAATGATGTATTCAAGGCGTTCATAATCCTGCCCCACGACAGAATCCATTGTTTCCTTGATATGATTTTTATCATTATAAACGATTGTGATAATGCTTACAAGCGGGAATTTTTCACTCATTTTCATTATGCCTTTTTGCGAGGTTGTAGCATTTTCACTCTTTTTATTCTTTTATGCGCCACGAGAGATTTTGCCCTGCAAAAAGAGGCACGATTGCTCCTAGCGGGGTATCTATGCGCTCTGGCACATTGTATTGAATCTTTTCAAGCGTGATTGATTTTTGCGCAAAAGCTTGTAGCTGATAAATCTCTATCGCTCTATCACTCACAAAGGCCTGGAGAGAATCTAGGGCATTATGAGATTCAAAGAGTTGTGTAAGTGCTGGTAAAAGCACAGGTGCGCTAAAAATCCCCGCTGCACCTTTTGCGCTAAGCTTGGCAGATTCTAAATGCGGTGCAGAATCCGAGCCAAAACTTACTTTTGGATGTGCCTTTAATGCCACTTGAAACAGGGCTTGTTGGTCTTTTCTTGTCTTAAGCATTGGTTTGCAAAACAAATGAGGATTAAGCATTCCCCCGCATACATCATCAAGGCTTAATGTGATATGGTGCAGTGTAAGCGTGGCGTAGAGATTCTCATATTTTTCAATCATTTCAAGGCTGCGTCTATCGCTCATATGTTCGATAATCACACGCAGTTTAGGGAAATTTTTTGCAATATGCTCAAATATGCTTAAAAACTCAAACTCACGCTCCATACAAAATCCATTACTCTCGCCGTGTATGGAGAGGATAAAGCCTAGAGATTCAGCCAAAGCAAAAATCTCTAAAGTCTTTTCATCAAGGATTTGACTTACCCCGCTTTCACTTCCTGTGGTCGCACCCTTTGGGTAGAGCTTAAGGATAAAAATCCCCTGCTTTTTTGCTTCTATAAGCTCCTCTTTGGTAAGCCCTGCCGTGAGATAGAGGCTCATAAGCGGCATAAATTCCTTGCAGCCTCGCTTTTGTGCGACTTTAAGAATCTGCTCCTTGTAGGTGAGGGCAAGTGCGGTGGTGGTGATTGGCGTTTTGAGATTTGGCATTACAAGTGCTGCGCTAAAGGCTTTGGCAGTGAAAGGCAGGACAGATTCTAAAAGTTCGCCCTCACGCAAATGGAGGTGCATATCAAGGGGCGTGTGGAGTGAGAATGTCATTTTTTAGCCCTTGACAGATTCTAAAAGCTTAAGCAACGCTGTTTTGTAGCGTTCGCATTCCTCTTTGCTTGTCGCTTCAAAACGCGTAACAAGCACAGGTGTGGTATTACTTGCCCTTACAAGTCCCCAGCCATTTTCAAAAACAACGCGCAATCCGTCAATATCAATGATGTCTTTGAGGATTGGGAAGTCTTTGGGCGGATTTTTTAAAGCCTCTTTTAAGGCGGAGATAAGGGTAAATTTTTGCTCCTCTGTGGTGTGGATTTTCTCCTCATCTGTGCTATAAAGGCGAGGCAAGGCGTGTATCGCAGATTCTAATTCTGTGGGCGTATAGCCTAAGAATAGCTCTAAGGCGCGGAAAGAAGCATAAATGGCATCATCATAGCCAAAGTAGCGGTCATTAAAAAATAAATGCCCGCTCATTTCTGCTGCAAGATGGGCGTTGAGCTCTTTAAGCTTGACTTTGAGGTTACTATGCCCTGTTTTATACATCACTGCTTTGCCAATTTTGTTAATCTCATCATACATTATTTGTGAGCATTTCACCTCGCCGATGACAATAGGGCTTAAAAAATGTTTTTTCATATCTTTAGCAAAAAGGATAGCAAGTTCATCGCCCTTATAGTTATGATGAGTTGTTAAAAGCGCAAGTCTATCAGCATCGCCATCAAAGGCAATGCCGATATGAATCTGCTTTTGTGCCATTTTTTCTTTAAGCATTGTGAGATTTTTTTCCTCACTTGGGTCTGGGTGGTGATTAGGGAAAGTGCCATCGGGTTCAAAAAAAAGTGGTGTATAAGAAATATTAAGATTTTTTAGGATTTGCGCTAATGCCACACCTGCCACGCCATTACCGCAATCATATACGACAGGGTAGGGGAAGTCTTTTAGGTGGGCAAAATGTGTGCTTAGAAAATCGATGTAGGCTTGTTTTGCATTAAGATTTTGTATTTTTTGTAAATTTTTAGAATCTGCATTTTGCTTTTTTGTGTAGGGTAAGTTTTGCTCGAGCTTTGCTCCTAATGCGCGGATTTGCTCCCCATAAAAAGGCGATTGATTTATGGTGATTTTGAATCCATTGTATTGCGGGGGATTGTGTGAGCCTGTAATCATCACGGAGTTTGGGCAAACAATAGAATCTATGGTGTTAAAAGTTGCAAAATACGCCACAGGTGTAGGAATAAGCCCGAGCGCAAAGACTTTTATATCCTCGCTTAAAAAACCCTCCGCAAGCCAATTAAAAAGCGTGGGCGAATGTGTGCGTGCATCATAGCCAATATGTATGCAAGGGGGGAGATGTGAATCTTTGATGCATCTGCCAAGCTCACGCCCTATACCACAAACCACCTCTTGCGTGAGGTCTTTTTCAAAAATGCCACGAATGTCATATTCGCGAAAAATATGTTGTATCTGCATAACCTACCCTTTTGTGCTAGTGAAAACGCGCATTGTAGCCAAAATATCAAAAAATATTATTAACTATCAGCAATGTTTGAAAGTTGGATTTATGTTAAAGGTTAAAATTCAAATTATGTATTGAATGGTGCGTTTAAACTCTCAATAATCGTAAAAATTATAAAACTTTTAAGACTTTTAAGATAGAATGTAAGGTTTTACAGCGATGGAATGCAAAAAAATCGTAAGGATATGCGGTGTTTAAGAAGACATTAGATAGTGTTGTAACCTACGAGGCAGGGAAGCCAATCGAGCTTGTAATGCGTGAGTATGGTATTAAACAAGAAGATGTGATAAAGCTAGGGAGCAATGAAAATCCCTATGGCACATCACCAAAAGTCATAGAGACATTACAAAAGAACGCACACAAGGCGTTTTTATACCCTGATGATTCTATGTATGAGCTAAAAAATGCTCTTGCTTCGCGTTTTTGTGTAAATCCTAAAGAAATTATTATCGGTGCGGGGAGCGACCAAGTCATCGAATTTTGCCTCCAAGCTATCGACCATACTCGCGCAGCTGTGCTAATGGCAAAGACAACATTTGCAATGTATGAGGTGTATTCTAAGCTCGCGGATGTGGAGATTCATAAGACTAGGAGCGATGCACATAATTTAGATGAATTTTTAGAATCTTATGAGAATGTGAAAAATGGCGCAAGTAGGACGAGCATAACTTCTCATTCTAACAAAGAGTGCGCTAATCGCGCGAGTATAATATTTCTATGTGTGCCAAACAATCCTTTGGGCGAGTGCTTAGACTCTCAAGCAATAGAGGATTTTATATGCAAAGTTGATAAGGACACGCTCATCGTGCTTGATGGCGCGTATCAGGAGTTTGCCTCATATAAAGACAAGGCAAAGGCTCTAAATCCCGCCTCTCTCATTAAAAAATTTGATAATGTCATTTATCTTGGCACATTTTCAAAGGTGTATGGGCTAGGCGGTATGCGTATAGGCTATGGCATAGCGAGTGAGCGCATTATCTCTATGCTCTACAAAGTGCGCCCACCCTTTAATGTAAGCACTCTAAGTTTGCAAGCTGCGCTTGTGGCGCTAGAGGACAGGGCATTTACCGAGCAGTGTATCCAAAGCAATATCGAACAAATGCTACGCTATGAGGAATTTGCAAAGCACAATAATATAGACTTTATCCCTTCATTTGGAAATTTCATCACATTTTCGCGCGAGGATATAGAATCTACACATTTGTGTCAATGGCTTTTGCAAAGGGGCGTCATTGTGCGTAATCTCCGCTCCTACGGGCTGAATGCCTTTCGCATTACTATTGGCACACCTGCGCAAAATGCGCGTGTGTTTGAGCTCTTGCAAGAATATTTGCAAACACGTGGTTAAGGGTAGGCTATGGATTTAAGAGTAGTTTTTGAGCAGGTTCTTAAGGTTTTAAACAAGTTAAATAAAAAACAGCGCATTATTATCCTTTCGACCATTATTATACTTATTAGCTTTTTAACCTATCTCATACTCTTCCGCGTGGAGACACATAACGAATATGAAAATTATGATGTGCTCTTTAGTAATCTAAGCCCAGAAGATAGCGCGGCTATCTTGCAAAAGCTCCAACAGGAGAAAATTTCGTATAAGATTCCAGAGGATAATATTATTCTCGTGCCAAAAGATAAAGTGTATGAGCAGCGCATTAATATGAGTTCTTTGGGGCTGCCAAGGTCAAGTCACAATGTCGGCTTTGATATTTTGCTTGAAAATAATGTTGGAGATACACCATTCACACAAAAGACAAAGACGCTTGTCGTGAAGCAAAATGAACTTGCAAAGACGATTGAAAGTCTCAATCCTATCGAGAAGGCGACGGTTAATATTTCTATGCCAGAAGAGTCGCTTTTTGTGCAGGGCGGACGCCCATCTACCGCTTCAGTAAAGATTGTCGTGCGTGACAATATGTTTTTGACACCAGAACAAGTTATAGGTATCAAGCATTTGGTGGCTGCAGCAGTAGAGCGTCTTGTCCCAGAGGCTGTAAAAATTATCAATCAAGACGGGGAGCTTTTAGGCGAAGATAATGAAGCTGCCCAGCAGGGTGCGCGCGTGAGACAGGCGACATTCCAGCGCAAATATCAGCAAAATGCAGAAAATGCTATGGAGGCAAAGATTATTAAATTCTTACAACCAAGCGTTGGGGACGGCGTGCAGGCACAAGTTACTATGGATTTTGATTTTAGCGTGCGCAAAACCACTGCAGAGACATTTGGACAAAATCCTGTTGTGCGCGGGACAAGAGAGTATGAAAAAGAGCGCAAAGGATTCCGTCCTCCACAAATTGGCGGTGTGCCCGGTGTCGTGAGTAACATCGGTCCTGTGCAAGGGCTTAAAGATGATGAGATGATGGAGTGGGAAAAGGAGAGCGAGGTTGTCATTAATAATGAAATCGACAGGTCAGTGAGTAGCATTGATGAAAATTATGCCGTGCTTACGAGGGTGAGCGCGTCTGTGATGGTTGATGGCATTTATAATGAAGTTGTAGGCGAGGATGGTGTGCCACGACTTGAATATACTCCTCGCTCACAAGAGGATATGGATAAAATTTTAGAGGGTGTGAAAAATGCCATTGGCTATAATGAGTCCAGGGGCGACCAAGTCAATGTGATTAATATGCCTTTTAGAAGCACACAGCTCAATTATCGCCCTCAAGATTCTTTAGAGCTGTTCTCAAGCAAGGTAGAGCGGTATTTGGGACCATTTATGCCATTGCTTAAATATGTGATTGTGGCGGTGATTTTGTTTGTGTTCTATAAAAAGATTGTTGCGCCATTTGCAGAGCGTATGCTTGAAGTGCAAGAGGAGGAGGAAGACGATATAGAATCCTTTATGCAGCTTGATGATGATGAGGAAGATATCAATAAATTTAGTGAATTACGCAAACGTGTGGAAGATCAACTCGGGTTTGGTTCTGGGCTTGATGAGGATAATATCAAATATGAAGTGTTGCTTGAGAGAATGCGCGGTGTAATTTCTGAACGTCCTCAAGAGATTGGTGCATTATTTCAAACGCTCATTAAAGATGAGCTTGATATTACAACTAGCGGTCTTGGCAGCAGTTCATAAGTAAAGGAGTAAATATGGCAATCACGCTTAGTCCGCGTCAAAGGGCGCAATATGATGAGCTCTCAATGGCAGAAAAGATTGCCATTTTGCTCGTGCAGCTAGGTGATGAGATTACTTCGGAGATTTTTCACCATCTTGATATAGATTCTATTACTGAAGTAAGTAAGCAAATTGCGCAGTTGGGTGGTATGGATAAGACCATTGGTGCAGCAGTTTTAGAGGAATTTTATGTCATTTTTCAATCAAATCAATATATCAACTCTGGTGGTATGGATTATGCGCGTGATTTGTTGATTAAATCTTTAGGACCAGATGCTGCAAAGGCAATTTTGGATAAGCTTGCCAAAACAATGCAGTCCCAAAAGAACTTTGCTTATCTTTCAAAGATTCGCCCTCAACAACTTGCAGACTTTATTATTAACGAGCACCCTCAAACAATCGCGCTTATTCTCGCACATATGGACGCAAGCGGTGCAGCGGAGACTTTGGGGTATTTTTCTGATGAGTTGCGCGCTGAAGTAGCGATTCGTATGGCAAACCTCGGAGATATTTCGCCCAATGTCGTTAAACGCGTGAGTGCGGTGCTTGAAAACAAACTAGAATCTCTCACAAGCTACAAGGTCGAAGTGGGTGGCACACGTTCTGTTGCGGAAATTTTCAACCGACTAGGACAAAAGGCAGCAAAAGCGACAATTGCACAAATCGAGCAAATCGATGCACAACTTGCCATAGAAATTAAAGAAATGATGTTTACCTTTGAAGATATTACCAAGCTCGACAACAACGCTATTAGAGAGATTCTTAAAATTGCTGATAAAAAAGACCTTACGCTTGCCCTTAAATCTGCCCCTGATGAGCTCAAACAGAAGTTTATGGGGAATATGTCCCAAAGGGCGAGTGAGCAGTTTATGGAGGAAATGCAGTTTTTGGGTGCGGTGAAGGTGCGTGATGTGGAAAATGCACAAAGAAAAATCGTGGAAGTGGTGCAAACACTCGCAGAGCAGGGCTTAGTGCAGCTAGGAGAACAAGACGATGTCATTGCTTAGTCAAGAAAATATCATAGGGCAGGAGCGACTTAAGAATCATAATATCAAAAAGTATGAGTTTAAAACAATCACTTCTGATATGGTGGAATCTGGTAAAGAAATTCACCATATTGATACACAAGCACCCGTGGTAGAACAAAGCTATGAGGAGGCACAAAATGCTTTGCATTCGGAATCTAACGTGCAAAAAATTGCGAGTTTAGAGCAGGAGCTTGTAGAAAAATTGCTTCAAAAAACTGATGATCTTTCAAGTTCTCTTGCAAAACTACAGATTCAGTTTGAGAAGTTGCAGGTTGAGAGCGAACAACGCGTAGCGAGTGCGAGAGATGAGGGATATAAGGATGGATTTCGAGAAGCACAGGAAAAAGTTAAGGGGGATATGTTTGCAGAAATTGATGCGCAAAAAAAATTTTTGGTAGATTCTATCATTACTCTTGAAAATACCCTAAAGGCAAGCCAAAAGCACTTGGAGGAGCTAGAAAAGGAATTGAGTGCAATCTCTGTGGATATTGCTAAGGAGGTGATTATCAACGAAGTGAGTGAGAATTCACAAAAAATTGCCCTCAACCTCACACGAGAGCTACTTAATAGCATAATGGACGCTACAAATATTAAGGTTAAGGTCAATCCCAATGATTATTTATATCTCAAAGAGCATTTGGAGGATAATACGAAGGTGGAGGTTATCTCCGATGGCGCAGTATCGCTCGGTGGCGTGGTAATAGTGAGCGATACTGGCAATATTGATGGCACGATAATGTCGCGCTATAAAAATCTCAAACAATCAGTGCTTGAAAATATGCGTGATTAGTGAGAATGTGGGAATTGTATGGGTGAAATTGATTATAGTTTTGAGAGATTAAATGCCCTCTCCACAGAGGAGCTATACACACTTACTGGGCGCATTAGAGAGAGAATTTTGGAGGTTGTAAGCGTGAATGGTGGGCATTTAAGTTCTACACTAGGTGCCGTGGATTTGATTGTAGGAGTGCACGCGGTATTTGATGTGCGAAAGCACCCATTTATCTTTGATGTCTCTCATCAAGCTTACGCGCATAAGCTGCTTACAGGGCGTTGGGAAGATTTTAGCACATTAAGGCAGTTTGGTGGCATTAGCGGATTCTGTAATCCCAAAGAATCTGCGAGCGATTATTTTATCGCTGGGCATAGCTCGACTTCACTATCTCTTGCGGTGGGCGTTGGTAGGGCTAGGGTGCTTGGGGCGGATATTTCTATGCCTGTAGTGATGATAGGCGATGGTTCAATGAGTGCGGGACTCGTCTATGAGGCACTTAATGAATTGGGAGATAAAAAATACCCAATGGTAATTATTCTTAATGACAATGAGATGAGTATTTCTAAGCCTATCGGTGCGATTAGTAACTATCTCTCACAGATTTTGAGCACATCGTTTTATCAAAAAACGCGTGATGGTATTAAAAGAGTGCTTGCAAAAATGCCAGATTCTGCGACTTATCTCGCAAAGCGATTTGAAGAATCTTTGAAACTTATTACGCCGGGTATTTTGTTTGAAGAGCTTGGGCTTGATTATGTAGGTCCAATTGATGGGCATAATATGGAGATTATTGTCGCAACTTTGCAAAAGGCTAAAGATATGAATAAGCCCGTGATTATCCACGCACAGACGCTTAAGGGTAAGGGCTATGAAATTGCGGAGGGCAAATTCGAGCAGTGGCACGGCGTGGGTCCTTTTGATATTCACACCGGCTCCGCGTTAAAAAAATCCGCTACTCTTTCGCCAACAGCGGTATTTAGTCAAAGTTTGCAAGAATATTTGCTAGATGAAAAAGTCGTTGGCGTGAGCGCAGCAATGCCTAGTGGCACAGGCTTAGATAAGCTTATAGAGAAAGATTCAAAACGTTTTGTAGATGTGGCGATTTGCGAGGCACACGCTGTTACCTCAATGGCGGCTATGGCGAAAGAGGGTTTTAAGCCCTTTGTGGCGATTTATTCTACATTTTTACAACGCGCTTATGACCAAATAATACACGATGTGGGGATTTTGAATCTGCCTGTGCGCTTTTGTATCGATAGAGCAGGGATTGTAGGCGAGGATGGCGAGACACATCAAGGGCTTTTTGATATTGCCTATTTGCGCTCGATTCCCAATATGGTGCTTTTTGCCCCACGTGATAATGAAAGTCTCAAACAAGCTGTGGATTTTGCCTATCATCATAATAGTTCTCCTTGCGCGTTCCGCTATCCGCGTGGTAGCTTTGTGCTAGGCGAGGATACTTTCCCTGCTAGTGCGTTTATGCTCGGCAAAGCGGAGATTCTTAAAAAGGGTAAAAAACTATTGCTTATAGGCTATGGCAATGGCGTGGGTAGGGCGTATGAAGTTTATATGCAACTTATAGAGGAGGGCTATAAGCCTACTTTGCTTGATTTGCGCTTTGTAAAGCCACTTGATAAAAAAACCTTGTCTAAACTTTTGCTCTCACATAAATATGTGTGCGTATTTAGCGATAGTTATTCTATGGGCGGCGTGGGAAGTGCGATTTTAGAGTTTATGGCGGAGGAAGACATAGCGAATGTGTACCTTAAAAGCTTTGAGATAAAAGATGAATTTATCCCGCACGGCAACACACAAATGATAGAATCTATGCTAGGCTTAAATGCAAAAGATATGGCTTTAAGTATCCAAAATTGGCTAGATTCTAAGTAGATTTTAAAGATTGAATAGGTAAAATACGCATTTCATTTTTACTCTTTAGTTTAGGCTTTGGGTTTATTCTTTTTTCTTGCGGGAATGGCGAAATTGGCAGACGCACCAGACTTAGGATCTGGCGCCGCAAGGCGTGGAGGTTCAAGTCCTCTTTCCCGCACCACTTTCCTATTTTTCTTTTTGGTCGGTATCGGTTGAAAAATAAACATCGTTTTATATCGTTTTTTAAGCGTTAAATCCATACAATTACAGCTTTACAAAAATTTCTAAAGGTTTTTAATGAGTATCACACACGAAAATAAGCCTATTTCACGTAAATTAATCTACAATCCAGAATCTACTGAAAGTGTCGCAGATAGACGTATTTTTGGTGGTAATCCTACGAGTATGTTTGAGCTCACGCAAATCAAATATCAATGGGCTTATAATCTATGGAAGGTGATGCTTGCTAATACTTGGTTTCCAGAAGAAGTCAATATGAATCCAGATAAACGTGATTATGAAGTTGGCTTAACACCTCAAGAAAAACTAGGCTATGATAGGGCATTGGCGCAACTTATTTTTATGGATTCGCTGCAAACAAATAACCTCATCGATAATGTCAATCCCTACATCACGAGTCCAGAGATTAATCTTGTGCTTGTGCGTCAGGCATACGAGGAGGCATTGCACTCTCAAAGCTACGCGGTAATGGTAGAATCTATTGCTGCGAATACAGAGAATATCTATAATATGTGGCGCACTGATATGAAGCTAAGAAGCAAGAATGATTATATTGCTAATGTATATACTGAACTTGCACGGAATCCAAATGAGCAGGGCTTATTAAAGGCGATGTTTGCCAATCAAATTTTAGAGGGTATTTATTTTTATAGTGGGTTCTCATTCTTTTACGCCCTTGCGCGTAGTGGCAAAATGCTAGGCTCTGCACAGATGATACGATTTATTCAGCGCGATGAGGTAACGCATTTAATCTTGTTTCAAAATATGATTCGTTCCTTGCGTAAGGAGCAGGAACATCTTTTCACTCCGGCACTTGAAGAGGAAGTGATAGAGATGTTTAGGAAAGCAGTGGATATAGAATCAAGCTGGGGTGATTATATCACGCAGGGGCAGATTCTAGGGCTAACGACAGAGATTATACGCGAGTATATACAATACCTTGCAGATGAACGTTTGAATGCGGTTGGATTCAAAAAGCTTTATAATAACCAACATCCTATCAAGTGGGTTAATGCTTTTTCAAGCTTTAATGAGCAAAAGACAAATTTCTTTGAATCAAAGGTTACAAATTATTCAAAAGGGAGTCTTAATTTCGATGATTTCTAAAAAACTCTATGCTATGCAGATAAAAACGGCGCAAGATTTTGAACAAAATCTTGCACAGGTGGAGGATTTACTCGCTCAATGTGGCAAAGGGGCGATCGTGTGTGCACCGGAGGTGGCACTAAGCGGTTTTGCGTATCAACGTATGAGCGAAGCGAGTGAGTTTTCAAAACTTGCGACAGAGCGATTTTTGGAATGTAGTGCAAAATATCAAAATACTCTTGTGATTACGATGATTGAGGAAAAAAACAAGAAGTTTTTTAATAATCTCAAGGTGTTTCACAATGGAGAAGTGATACATAAGCAAAGCAAGCATAAACTTTTTTCACTCGGTGATGAGCAGCTACACTTTGTCGCGGGAGATAAAAGTGAGATTAGCATTTTTGAGATAAATGGGCTTAAATGTGCAGCTTTGGTGTGTTTTGAATTGCGTTTCGTGGAGCTATGGGAACAGATAAAGGGTGCAGATTTGATTTTTGTAAGCGCGCAATGGGGCAAGGCACGCAAAAATCACTTTGAGGTCTTATGCACCGCTTTGGCAGTGATAAATCAAGCTTTTGTCTTAGCGAGTAATAGCGCAAATGATATAATGGCAAAGGGAAGTGCAATTATCACACCCTATGGGATCGTGTATAAAAATGACAAAAAACATTTAATTACTCACGAAGCAGATATAAGCGAAACTACGCGTATGAGAAAATACATCAACACAAACATAAAGATAAACTAAATGTATAAACTTGCTGCAAAGGAAATGTGTGATGAAATTACTAAAATCTTTCCACTTTCGTCTAAGGTCGTTGCAGCACTTTGCGCGGTAGATAGGGAGAAATTTATTCCCGCTGGATTTGCACCATATTTAGCCTATGATATAAATCCCCTGCCTATGACAGAATCTCAATATATTAGCTCCCCGCTTACAGTCGCGCAGATGACAGAATATCTTGCGCCAAATGGTGGGGATTCGGTGTTGGAGATTGGCTGTGGGAGCGGCTATCAGGCAATGGTGCTTTCCCATCTCTTTCGCCGTGTATTTAGTATTGAGCGCATTGACAAACTTCTAATTAAGGCAAAGGAGCGATTTAAGCTCTTGCAATCCCATAATATTTTTGTAAAGCTTGATGATGGGCAAAAGGGCTGGGCGGAATACGCACCCTTTGATGCGATATTATTTTCAGCGTGTGCGAGGAATATCCCTCAAGTGATTATTAATCAGCTTCAAGAGGGTGGCGTGATTGTTGCGCCTATGCTTGAAGGGAATAAGCAGGTGATAAAACGTTTTAGAAAATGTAATGGAATTTTAGGAGCGGGCGAGTGCTTGGGCGACTGTCTCTTTGTCGATGTGCAAGATGATATAGTGAGGTAGGGCAAAAATGACATCAATGTCAATTTTTATCGCGCTTTCTTTGTGTTATGGTTTTGTCGGTGCGATACTTATTGCATTATATGCGGAACAGAGAGAGCAAAATGCCTCACTGCTTCATTTTCTTGCCTCTACGCAGTATAGAATCTACTTTTTGATTCTTAGCCTCTGCTCTTTTGGTGTCCTTATGTGGCAGGGCGTTGGTGTGTCCTATGCGATTTTGATGTTTTTATTCGTACTTGGCATTATTGATATTAAATGCCTCGCAATACCCGATGTGCTCAATTTTTCACTCCTTTTTATATGTGTGATATATGCTTTTTTGGATAGCAGTATGATTGGAGATAGCTTTGTGTATAGGGTGCTTTTGGGTTTTGGTGTGGGGGGAATATTTTTTGTTCTCAAAGCCTTTTATCAATCCCTTAGTGATAGGGATATTATCGGCGAGGCGGATATTATAGTTTTGAGCTCTTTGGGTATAGCTTTTGGCGCAATAAATGCTTTTGTGAGTGTTTTTTTAGGCAGTATTGCAGCTCTTGTTTATGCACTTATTCTCTATCTTTTTTTTAAGCGCAGTTTGTTCTCTTTAAAATTACCATTTTGTTTTTTTATTTTTCTTGGCACAATGGTAAATTTTATATGGATTGAAATTGGGATATGAACTATGCTTAAACGTTATTTATTTATGAGCTTTGCACAGGTGTTTTTTCCTTTCTTTGTCGTGTTATTATTTATCGCTTCTGTCGTGCTTTTGATTGATATTGCGGGGCGCACATATGTGGTAAAAATGAGTTTTTTAGATTTGGGGACTTTGTTTTTGTATCTCATACCTAGCAGCTTATTTTTCATCATACCCATCACATTTTTTACTGCCTTGGTATTAAGTATATCACGTCTAGCGTATGAATATGAACTCTTAGTGTGTTTCTCGCTTGGGAGCAAGCCCTTTGATATTGTGCGATTTTTTTTTCCTATCATACTTTTAGCTACGCTTATTTTGTTTGTGTTTTCGCTCATTATGTTGCCACTTGCCAATAGTGCTTCAAAAAACTTCGTGGCGCAAAAAAGAGCGGATATCAATGTGAATATTAAGCCCGGCGAGTTTGGACAAAAGCTGGGCGATTGGCTCGTGTATATGGATAGCGTATCAAATCGTAATTATCAAAATCTCATTTTATTTTCCGAAAATGGTTTTGAGGGCGATACATTTATTGTCGCACAGGAGGGCAAGACAAACAATAATCAGGGGCTTTTTGAATTAAATCTCAGCAATGGTAGTGCATATTTTGCCGCTCCAGATGAGATTAAGAGGGCAGATTATAGACAAATGAGTGTGCGTCAAAATGTGAGCGCACCGCAGTTGAGGGGCTATGATTTGATTGAGTATTGGAGTGATGCTTTTATGCCAGATTCAAGGCAAAAATCGCGCAAACTCGCTCAAGCTGTGCTTGTCTCTCTTTTCCCTCTTGTGTCTATTTTTCTTATCCCGCTTTTTGGCATTGCAAATCCCCGCTTTAGCTCAAATATGTCTTATGGGTATGTGATTGCCGCGGTAAGCCTGTATTTTGTCTGTATGCACATTATTTCTGATAATTTCCCTCTGATTGGTATGGGGATTTTCCCTCTGCTGTGGTTTTATATAAGTTTTATGCTGTATAGAAAGTTTATTTCTAAGTTTTATTGATGTGTAGATTTAAAGCGGTAATTGCTTATGATGGAAGTGCGTTTAGTGGTTTTGCTCTCCAAAAGCATAGGCGCAGTGTTTTGGGCGAATTGATAGAATCTTTTGCGCGTGTGGGGATTGGCGGGGAGATTTTGGGGGCTTCTCGCACCGACAAAGGAGTACACGCCACCGCGCAGGTGATTAGCTTTCAAAACAAGCATATCCACAGATACGATACGCATTTTTTGCGCTCACTTCTTAATGCAAAGCTCTATCCGCATATTATGGTGCGCTCATTGTGCGAGGTGGATTCACATTTTCATCCGCGCTTTGATGCGAAGTGGCGCGCGTATCGTTTTTTGCTCTCTCCTACTCGTCCATCACCTTTTGCTTCAGCATATATAAACTATGAAAAAATCGGCGATATGGTGCGCTTTCATCAAGCCTTAAGGCTTTTTAAAGGCACACATAATTTTGTATTTTTTAAGAAAAATGGTTCATATACGAAAGATGATGTGCGACATATTTTTGATGTGCGACATTATCAGCGCGGGGGCATAGATGTCGTGTATATGCGTGGAAATGGCTTTTTGCGCTCACAAGTGCGCCTAATGGTGGGCACGGCTTTGAGCGTGAGTAGGGGCGAGATGAGTATTGAGAATCTACAGGAGCAGCTTTTAGGCAAAAAACGGCATTATCATTACCCTATTAGTCCTCAAGGGTTGTATCTTTGTGGCATTGGGTATTAAAAGACAACACAAATGTGAATTTTTACATAAAGTATGCGCTAAATCCCCTATCCCAGCCACTTAAATCCTTATAAAATTCCACATTTTTCGCATTTTGTAGCAATATGCCCATAGCCTCTTTTTGGTCATATCCCATTTCGCAGAGAAGCCATATATTCGTGCGCCCCTCTATGGTTTTTAGAATCTCCCTATACACATCTAGCCCATCCTTTCCCCCAAAAAGTGCAATTTGCGGCTCATAGCGAAGCGGTTTGCTTATAGGGTAATCATCTCTAATATAGGGTGGATTGCTGATAAGTAGCTCAAAGGAGGACATATCGGGCGGCAAAATCGAGCAGTGATGAAGGGTAATATCTGCATTTGGTGCGTGGGTAGCGATATTTTGACGCGCTACATAAAGTGCCTCTTGGCTAATATCTGTCGCAAAAAATCGACATTGTGGCTCTAGCCTAGCGAGTGTGGTGGTGAGAATGCCCGAACCTATGCCAATTTCTGCGATTGATGTGATATTATGCTTATGTATAAGCTCCCTTGCCTTATCGATAAGAATCTCACTCTCTGGGCGCGGGATAAGCACACTAGGATTCACAAAAAAATCAAATCCATAAAAACTTGCCTTTTGAGTGAGGTATTCGATAGGCATACCATTTTTGCGTCTAGAGACAAGAGAGAGAAAATGTGTAGCGAGGGTAGATTCTATAATTTGTGCGCCGTGTGTGTGAAGGTAGATTCGGGGGACATCTAGCACAAAGCCTAATAGAATCTCACTCTCCATTTTTGGTTTGAGCGAGAGATTTTGGGCTACAAGGGATAAATCGCTTGTAGCTCTTTGCAAAAGCTCATCAATACTATGCTTCATAATTTAGTGCTTTGAGCCTTTGTAAAAGCGGTGGGTGGGTGTAGTAAAAGAAAATGTATGCGGGGTGTGAGCTTGGAAAACTTTTGTTTTCATTAACAAGGCGCACGAGCGCGTTTGCAAGGCAGTGTTTGCTCGAAATCCCAGCACCAAATTCATCAGCAGCATATTCAGCCTTGCGACTAAAGTAGCCAATGAGTGGCATAAACCAAAAGCCAATAATAGGCGAGATAAGCAACATAAGCACGAGGATACTCGCGCCATTGTGGGCTAAGCCGATTGTATCAAAAAGTTGTGAGGGTAAATGCCCCACAACAAAAAAAAGTGCAAAAAGCACACAAGCCATAATAATGATATTTTTGAAAATATCATTATGTTTGAAATGTCCCAGCTCGTGCCCTAAAATCGCAATCAACCCATCAGCACTAATCTTATCAAGCAGGGTATCAAAAAGCACCACGCGCTTACTTTTGCCAAAACCACCAAAATAGGCATTGAGTCGCCCATCGTGTTTTGAAGCATCGACCACAAAAATACCACTACTTTTGAATCCTATGCTATTCATCAGGGATTCAATGCGGGATTTGAGGTTTTCATCATCAAGTGGGGTAAATTTATTGAAAAGTGGCGCGATAAGTGTGGGGTAGATAAAATTGACTAAAATAACGATTGCAAGTAGAGCTATGAATCCTGCAATCCACCACAGCGCGATATTGTCTATAATCGAAATAAGCAAAGTCGCCACAATGCCACCTAGAATAATGCTTAGGAACAGTGTTTTAAACAAATCGGCTATAAAAATACGTGGCGTTTGATTACTAAAATGAAATCTCTTATCAAGTCCAAATGTCTTATAAATACTAAGGGGTAAGTCAATAATGCTCCCAATGATGACAAAGCTAAGCACGAGAGCCACTCCTTGCCACAAAGGGTTGATATTAGGCGCAATAGATTGAATAATGGTGTTAAGGAAAGATAAGCCAAAGCTTACCCATAGCACAAAAACAACCGCTTCAACGACTTTAGAGATAATATCAAGCTTCAAGGAGGCGAGAGCGTATTCTCCTGCTATGCGATAATCTTCGGATTCTAAAAGAATAGCGGGTTTTAGCATTTCTGCTTTGATGTGTTTGCTTTGAAGTAGGGCTAAAATAATGCTAGGTATGGTGTAGAGGCATACAAAGAGCGCGATAAATAATATTAAATAGTCTTGCAAAATATTCTCCTTGAGCTAAGATGTAATGAAAAATCATTATCATAAAAGATAAAACACAAAAAAGAGTAAATTAACAAGCTTTTAACTACTCTTTTATTATCATTCTCGCAAATTTTAGAATCTTAATCAAGGATATGTTATGGAAACCAAATATATTTTTGTAACCGGAGGTGTTTTAAGTTCTCTTGGAAAGGGTATCACTTCTTCTTCAATTGCAACTTTACTTCAGCATAGTGATTATAATGTCTCAATCCTAAAAATTGACCCTTATATTAATGTCGATCCGGGCACGATGAGTCCGCTAGAGCACGGCGAAGTGTTTGTTACAAGCGATGGCGCGGAGACAGATTTAGATATAGGGCATTATGAACGTTTTTTGAATAAGGATTTTCATAAAACAAATAACTTTACCACAGGGCAAGTATATATGTCTGTGATTGAAAAAGAGCGCAAGGGCAAGTATTTAGGCAAGACGATTCAAATCGTGCCACATATTGTAGATGAGATTAAAAGTCGCATTAAACTCGCCGGAGACGGAAGTGATTTTCTCGTTGTGGAGCTTGGGGGTACCGTGGGCGATATAGAGGGAATGCCATACCTTGAGGCTATGCGACAGATGAAACACGAGCTAGGAAATAAGCAAGTAATTTCTATCCACGTTACACTTATCCCGCTTGTGCGCGCAGCTGGTGAGCTAAAAACAAAGCCCACCCAACATTCTGTGCAGGAGTTAAGACGCATTGGAATTTCCCCGCAGATTCTCGTGGCGCGCTGTGAAAAGAGCCTTGATAAAGAATTAAAGCGCAAACTTGCTTTGAGCTGCGATGTTGATGATGATAGTGTGATAGTGGCAGAGGATACAGAGAGTATTTATAAATGTCCGCTTAATTTCTTGGAGGAGGGCATACTCACGCCCATAGCGCGATATTTGGGGCTTGGTGCATTAGAGCCAAAAATGGATAATTGGGATATGCTTGTAAAAAAGATTATCGCGCCCAAAAGTCAAGTAACTATTGGCTTTGTGGGGAAGTATTTGAGTCTTAAAGAATCTTATAAATCCCTTATAGAATCTCTTATTCACGCGGGGGCAAACACCGATACGCGCGTGAATATTAAATGGATTGATAGTGAGCTTTTGGAGGAGAATATCACACTTTTGCACGATGTGGATTCTATCCTTATTCCCGGAGGGTTTGGCGAGAGGGGCATAGCGGGGAAACTTGCAGCGATTAAATATGCGCGAGAGGAAAATATTCCTATGCTTGGCATTTGTCTAGGTATGCAGCTTTCTTTGATTGAGTTCGCGCGCAATGTGCTAGGTATCAAAGATGCAAATTCTGTGGAATTTGATGTGTATACCAAAGAGCCTATTATTTATTTGATTGAGGATTTTATAGACACGCAGGGCAATAAACAGCTTCGCACGCATACTTCGCCTATGGGTGGGACAATGCGACTTGGTGAGTATGAATGCCACATCAAAGAGGGCACAAAACTTTATGAAGCCTATGGCAGAGAGAAAGTCATCAAAGAGCGACATCGTCATCGATACGAGGCAAACCCAACATATCGCACACTTTTTGAGCAAAATGGTATGATTGTGAGCGGCGAGAGTAATGGGCTCATAGAATCTATTGAACTCGCAAATCATCCGTGGTTTGTAGCCGTGCAGTTTCACCCTGAATTTACCTCGCGTTTGCAGCGCCCCAACCCAATTATCCTTGAGTTTGTGAGACAAACTCAAGGATATAAAAAAGCATAATGAAAGTAGATTTAAAACATATAGAATCTATGGGCGCGGATTCTCAACACACAGATATTCAAGCAGATTCTAAAAATACAGTATCTCAAAGTGATTATCCTATTCTTAGCAAGGCGCAGATTTTGGAGCGGCTTTTAGCGCGTGATGTGGAGAGGGGGTATAAGTCTCTCAAAGACTTGCCCCTGCCTCAAGCCCTAGCGCATATCACAGAGGGCGCGGAAATTGTTGCAAATTGTATAAAAAGCAATCAAGAAGTGCTCGTGGTTGGGGATTATGACGCTGATGGCGTGTGTGCGAGTGCGATAATGGTGCAATTCTTTAGAATCTTAGGCTATGCAAATATGCGACTCATTATTCCCAATCGCTTTACAGACGGCTATGGTGTGAGTGCCGCGCTCTTGCAAAAATATGCAAATAATGCTGCCGTGGTAATAAGCGTAGATAATGGTATTACCGCATTTTGTGCCGCACAATGGTGCAAAGAGGCGCAGATTCCGCTTGTGATTACTGACCACCACACGCCCACACACCAACTGCCAGAAGCTGATGTAATTATCGACCCCTATTTGAGCGAATGCACTTTTCCACAGAAATCCATTTGTGGCGCGGTGGTAGCTTGGTATTTTTGCGCTACTTTGAAGCAGATTCTTGATTGCGATGTGAATATGAGCGTGTTTTTGCCCTATCTCGCCATAGCGAGTGTGGGCGATGTAATGCCCCTTGTTGGCATAAATCGTCTGCTTGTTAAAAAAGGTATAGAATCTCTTTATACCACTTCAATGCCTTTTGCGCGGCTTTTGCGAGAAAAATACAAGAAACTTGACGCACAGACTTTGGGCTTTTATATCGTCCCATTGCTTAATGCCCCCGGGCGTATGGCGAGTGCCGATGTAGCTTTAGCATTTTTAGTCAGTGAGGATTTAGATAAGGCACAAAGCGCGTATGAGAGGCTTTTAAACCTTAACAATGAGCGCAAAAAGATTCAAAGTGAGGTTTTAGAATCCGCACACAAGCATTTGATAGAATATGATGATTTTGTGGTGAGCTACGCGCAAGGGTGGCACGAAGGTGTGCTGGGTATTGTAGCCTCGCATTTATCGAGGGAGTATCAAAAAAGTGCATTTGTGTTTAATGAAATAAATAATGTGCTCAAGGGTAGTGGGCGCAGCTTTGGTGATGCAAATCTTATCGCTTCTATCACGCCTTTGGCGGATAAATTACTGGGTTTTGGCGGACATAGCGGGGCAATGGGGCTAAGCGTGGAGAAAGAGAAACTGCGGGATTTTGCCTCATCTCTTTGTATGGTATGTGAGGAGAGCGAAGATAAAGATTCTGTGCTTGGCAAAATAGAGAGTGCGAATATTGATAGAGAGTTGCTAGAGATAATTGAGCACTTTGCGCCCTTTGGTGCGGGGAATCCAATGCCTGTTTTGATATGCGAGTATATGCGTATAGAATCTATTAAGCCTTTTGGCAAGGTGGGAGTGCATTTTGAGTATATCTTGCGTGATACACGCACGCAAACGCGCCTTGTGTGCGTGGAGTTTTTTGCGCCTTGTATGCGTGAGGTAGGGCAATGTGGCGATGTGTATTGTGAGATTATGCGAGATGATTTTACATTGGGAGTGAAACTAAAGATGATTGAGGGGAGATTTGTATAAAGGTTTTTAGAATCTTGGTTGTATCAAAAATATTTTTATATGTTTCTTTTTTAAGGTGGGGATAAAAATATGCAAATGTGAGTTTATGGCTTTGTTACTACACATCAAACATTCCCCTCGTGAGATTGTGTATGAAGATTCTAAAACCTTGACAAAGTCTTAGAATTTGCTGCAATGTTCTAAAAGCTAAAGCTTCCGCCTACGCGGAGATTAAGATATTGAGGAATAGGTATGTTCTCTACACGAGTGAATTTGGTGCTTGTTTGCAAAGCAACATCAAGGAATCCTAGCACATTTAGCCCACCTGTTAAAATAAGCCCCGTATCTTGTCGCAAGTCTTTCATCGCACCCACGCGCACATCAATAGCCTTTAAGTCAAAGGCGACACCACCGCCAACCATTTGGCTTTGCTGTCTAATATTGCTAAATGCAATCAAATCATTTGGGGTTAAATCCGCATCAAAAGCGACATTGAAAAATCGCGAGTTGTAGCCAATACCGGCGCGATATTGTGGCTTAAGCGTGATATTAGAAAAAGTAGATTCAAAAGTTGGCGAGTTAATGTTTTTTGCCACAAGTCCAAAAGTGAGATAGCGAAACTCCGGTAAATCAATCTCATAAAGTGCGCCAACATCAACACCAAAATTATTTGAAGAGATAGCTCCATCAAGCGAGGCAAAATTAGTAAGCTCTTTTTTGCCTATATTTTTATTAATAAACATTTCATTTTGACTACTTAGAGCATTCATCAATTTGCCTGTTAGCCCAATATTGAGGTTGCCATTTTTGAGATAAAAAGTGCGTGCATAGCCCACAGGCAATTCAGTAAGCACAAAGCTTGTAGCGATAAGCTTGTGATAATTACCATCTAAAGAAGCAATGAGCGAATAGTTGTTGTAATCACTTTGTGTCGAAGTTTTATAGCTAAAGCTATCACCATTATCTGTGAGTTCATAATAACTTCCATTGCCACCATCAATGATAAGACGCATACGAGAAGCATCAGCTTTGACTGACATACTTGAATATAAAGAAGTAAAAAGCGCTACGCCAAGGCTTCCAAGTTTTTCATTCATCGTTTTAGTAGAGAGTTGTAAAATTACGCCATTTTGGCTTACTGCATTGAGATTATTATCTTGAAAGATATCTTTAACGGCACTAATATCATTTATTGCTTTATCTAATTCTTTATCACCGCCTTTAGAAATAGTAATATTTTGCAAAAGCCCTCCTACACCTCCACCTGTGCTTGAACTAAAATCAAGATGGTCATAATCAATATTCCCTGCGATACTGCCAAGTATATTTTTTTGGTCTGGTGTGAGGGCACTACTTTGTTGCACTTGTTGTAGCACACTTTGTATCAAGTCATTATAGTTTCCATCGGGGTGCTGTTGGAGGTAATCTTGCAAATCTTGTTTGACATCACCACTAGGATTTGTTAATACAGAGGCAAGTGCATCTTTGACAACATTTGTAATCTCACCCACATTCGCTCCACTACCAGAAGCAAAGGTATTTACAAGTCGTTCTGCAGTATCTGCCATATTTTTGATATCAATCTTGGTAATTTTAGCAAGATTATGTTCTTCTAAACCAACACCCAAAGAATATCCCATTTTTACGCGCGGGTCGGAACTAAGAAGTGCAGGATTGTAGTAAAGCCCCCACGCAGAGTGCTTTAAGGCAACTCCTGCACCACCCATTGCCGCAGAAGTGTTACCCATAGAGCCAAACTCTAATGCTTCAAGTGAGCCATAGAAGCAACTGCTTAACATTCCTAAGGCAAGAAATTTTTTTCTAGTCCCCCACATCATAGTCTCCTTATTTTGCTACCAAAACAGGAATAGGAGAGGAGTTAATAAAGCTATTTTGATGAGAATTAAAGATTCTATGCAAGAGCGAAGATTCACTCGCACCAATGATAAGCAAATCATAGTTATTAACAATTTCAAGCACTACATCAATAGGATTACCTGTTTTTAGAATCTTTTGACAGGTAATACCCTCCTTATTAAAGGCAGATTCAAACTCACTAAGAATAGCATTTGATTTTTCATTTTCAATATTTTCTATTGTGCCATAATCTACAATTCCGCTTTCAGCATATACAACAATTTCAGGTGTTACGTGCAAGAGAGTGAGCTCTATCTCATCTCTATGTCCAAAAAATTTAATAATGGTCTGAATTGCTCTGCGACATTCTTGTGTATCACTTACTCCAAATAAGAGCTTTGTCATATTCACTCCTTATAGTTTAATTCTCTAATTCATTAATGAAGTCTATTATATCACAAAAATCGGCATTATAAGGAATTACCTTAATGCACCCTCCTTGTCCTAAACCGTATATTTCTTTGATTTGAGATGTATTAGAATCTTGGCACAAAGTTTTGTGCGCTCCTGCTTTGCATATTGCTATACCACTATTTTTCCACATATTTACAAGGGAGCTTGAACCGATTTTTCCGCCTTTGTAAAGTATGAAATTATTGTGCTCTA
Source organism: Helicobacter sp. MIT 03-1616 (assembly GCF_000765685.2). Lineage (NCBI taxonomy): Bacteria > Pseudomonadati > Campylobacterota > Epsilonproteobacteria > Campylobacterales > Helicobacteraceae > Helicobacter > Helicobacter sp. MIT 03-1616. Next base: position 77,161 of record NZ_JROY02000002.1, read on the forward strand.
TCTTACCTAGAATCATTGATGTGGTGTTTATTTTCAAATGATATTCCCCGACAAGCTTTAAACTTATGGGTTTAGGATAAAAATTCCTCGAGCCCTGCATAGATTCTAAAAAGCTTAATATCAATGTATGCGTATGAAGCAGCAAGGCTAAGGGATTACCGGGTAGGAGGATAATAATTGTATCACCCAAAGTCGCACAGGCAAGGTGTCTGCCGGGTTTTAGATTCACACCATCAAATAAAAATGTAGCGCCCATAGATTCTAATACATTTTTTATCAAGTCCGCATCGCCCACACTTGCTCCACCGCTTGTAATTACCACATCATATTCACTAAAACGCGCTAGGGCAAGTTTAAGCGCACTTTCATTATCTGGTAAAATCCCGCCATAGTTGCATTCATAGCCGCGTGATTGCAAAAGTGTGTAAAGACTCGTAGCGTTTGTATTGTAAATTTGATGAGGGGCTGCAGTTAGGTGCGGCTCTATGACTTCATCACCACTTGAAAATATCGCTACACGCAAGGGTGCGTAGGTGCAAATGGTGTCTATGCCTTGAGAGGCGATGATACTTAAATCAAGGTGATTGAGCCTCTTACCTTTGCGTAAAAGGACAGAATCTAGCGTGATTTCCTCGCCTTGAAAGCGGATATTTTGCCCTTTTTTAGGCTCTTGGCATTCAAAGATTACTTTAGCACCTAAATCTTGTGCCATTTCGATTTGCACTACCGCTTCGCTACCTTTTGGAAGCATTGCGCCTGTCATCACTTTATAGGTATGTCCGGCTTGTAGCTCAAGGTTTGCGGCATTGTCTCCGGCTAGGATTATTCCATCGCAAATACAAGGTTTATCATAATCCTCTAGTTTTATTGCATAGCCGTCCATTGCGGAGTTATCAAAGGGTGGCAGAGGCTTTGTGGCGATAATATCCTCGCTTAAGACACAGCCATAAGATTCAAAAATTGTGTTTTTACGCGTGTGTGCGGTGCGTGGCAAAGAAGTGCCTATCTTAAGGGCTTGTAAAAAATCAACCATATTTTTTTTCTCCTCATATTTTTTAGAATCTTAGCAAAATTGCCGTAGCTGCAAATAGGCATTAGCTATGCTCGTAGCGATAGATTCAATATCTTTTAAATCCACATAACTAATGCTAATTAATTCCCTGCATTGCGCTTCTTCATAGCCCATAGATTGAAGCACAAAAGAGGGCTTGGCATTCCCATAGAGACAGTCTAGCCCATTAATTGCATAAATGCCCTCAATCTGCAAAGCTTGGATAATCTCACGTGCCTTTATGTGCTTAAGGCGCAGGGCTAGGGTGTTTGGCGCACTTAAATGCAGGGGCGCAAAGAGTCCAATATTATCTTGAAGTTTTGCTTTTAGAGATTCAAAAAATTGCACTTTAGAATCTTCAGCCTTAGGGGTAGCAAGTATGCTTTCAAGCGCAATAAGTGCTGCTTTGAAGAGATGTGGGCGTAAAAGTTGCGTGGTGTTATAATCTTTTAGCGCAGGGGACAAAGTCTGCGTGGGACTTAGGATAAAGCCACTCTTTCGTATTAAACCTATGCTTTCGCCATTGCAAATAAAAAATACTCTAAGATTCATAAGGGAGCGCAAAAATGCACATTTTTCTTGCGTGAGGGAGCTTAGAAAAAGTGAAATATCACAAAAAATAAGCACGTTTTCATAAGTGGTAAAAATCTCCTCAATAAGGGATTTTATGGGGTTTAGCGTCAGTAAGTCTTGATTGATGAGTGGAATAAAAAATGCAATGGATTGTGTAGAATCTATACAATCTGTTCGCACGGAATTTTCTTGTATTTTTTTAGAATCTGCCTCCGTGCGCGTAGAATGATTGTGCGCGTGATTCTGTGTAGATTCTAAACATATTTTGCAATTTTTAATAATGCCATTAGGATTAAGCGGCAAAAATGAAATGGCACTTGGATAAATCGCTGTGAATCTCTCTCCCGCGTAAAAACTCTGCTGTGATAGGCTAGGGGCTAGGGCTATGTGGAAATGATGTTTATGAAGTGTATCAAAAAGGGAGAGAAACTCGCCACAACTATAATCAAAACCTAGCGCAAATGAGGCATCAAAAAACTTTGCTAAGGATAGAGAATCTGCCTTAAATGTGCTTAAGAAGGCATTGTCAAATGTATTTGGATTTGCAAATTCTGTGTGAAAAAGCGCGTTTGCTACTTTGTTTTGCGGGACATTTGCTAAAAAATCAAGGTGTATTGACTCAAACATTAGCTTCCTTTATGTGTGTATTTGAAGCTCCGCTTATGCTCACTACATTGTATATCCTCGAATTTATCGAGGTATTCGAGGTAGCCGATGAGGTATTTGCGACTAAGGTTTGTATGTGTTTTTAAGATATTTACATCGACATAGCCGTGAGTAGCGATAAGCTCACGCATAAGACTTACAATGTGATTAAGCGCATTTGTGGTAATAAAAAGATTGTGGCTTATACGCACGACTTTTTTAGCAAGGCTTAGGGATTTAAGTGCATTATCGCCAAGCTTTTTATCAATATCAAAAGATTCATAGATATTATAGGGTGCAAGTGGTGCGCAGCCTTGCTTTTCTAGCTCGTTATAGAGTTTTTCTTGCACGAAAGTGTTAATATCTTTAATCTTGCAAGTCCTAGACATATAAAGTCCATTTTTAGAGATGATTTGCCCCTCGTCTTTTAGTTCATCAAGGGTGCGTTGGGCGAGTGCGGGAGAGAGCCATTTATGTTTTAGGCTTAGGCTTGAAGCAGAGAGTAGGGCGGCATTATTATGCGTGAAAATCTCTATAATATTTGACTTGACTAATTCAATTTGTGAGAGTGGGTAGAGAGTGAGAGATTTTTCATCAGCAAAAATAGATTCTAAATGCGCGGCAATATCGTAGCTTTGCGCGTGGCTTAGGGCGAAACGTTGCGTGGAGCTTACAAGCCCAAAGCCCTTTTTGTGAATCTGTGTAAGTAAAGTAAATGCGTATTTAAAGTCTTTTTGTGCGAGGGCTTGGAGTAAAGTAATTTTTGTGTGCTTTTTGATTGGGTCGATGATTGGATTTAACACTATGCCACCGCATATTTCGCCCTCATCATTGCGTAAAATAAAATGCTGTGAAAATACGCTAAAAATCACTTCATCGCATTTAAGGGTAGCAAGGGTCAAAGGCTTTTTGCTAAAAACTGATAAAATGCCCTCTTGCTTTAGAATTTGCACCTTTGCGTTATATTTTGCACTCCCTATATAAAACTGATAAATGCCATTATGTTTTATCTTGCCAAAAATACCCACATCGATACTATTAAATCCCCTCAAATAGCCCTTTGGCGCGAGGAGATAGCCTCTTTGTAGCTCATTATGGCTAATGCGGCTAAGATTAAGTGCGACACGATGAGAGGGAGTGGCGATTGTAGTGTCTAAATCGTGAATCTGTATGCCCTTAATCTCCACTTCCTTGTTGATATTATAAGCATAGAGCTTGTCATTTGGCGCACATTGTCCGCTAAGCACACTGCCAGTAACAACACAACCCGCGCCCTTAATCGCAAAGCTCCTATCAATATAATACATAAAAAGCCCAAAGTCCCTTGTTTTGGGCTTTGGTATAGAATCCAGCAGATTCTTTATATATTCTAGCTCCTTTGCATTATCTACCTGTGGGTGCAAGGAGAGCGCGATAGATTCTAATAATTGCATATCACAAGTGCTAAATTGCTCCTTGAGTGCGGATTGTAAAAGTGTGATTTTCTCATCGAGTTCATCTTTTGGAAACTTATCAATCTTTGTAATCACGCACACACAGGATTTTATCCCCAGCATATCGGCAATTTTTATGTGTTCTATGCTTTGAGGCATAATGCCCTCATTTGCCGCGACAACAAGGAGCAACACATCAATACCAAAGGTCCCGGCTATCATATTTTTCACAAGCTTTTCGTGCCCGGGCACATCGATAAAGGCGATATTGCGCGTTGGCAGTTTGAGCGCAGAAAAGCTCAAATCAAGTGTAATACCTCTTTGCTTCTCTTCATTAAGACTATCGCCATCAAAGCCATTGAGTGCCTTAATGAGCGTTGTCTTGCCGTGGTCGATATGCCCAGCTAAGCCTACGATAATATCATTATTCATCTCTTGCCTCTTTAAAAATGGCTGATATTGTTTCTACAATATAATCTTCATCGCCCTTAAGCAAGGTGCGCATATCAAGGCAAATGCTCCCCTCTTTAATGTAGGCTATTATGCCTCTTTCTCGCAGCAAAGATTCAAAGTTTTCTACATCAATATTTTTTGCTTTTAGACTAAGCCCAAAGGAGCTAAAGTTTTCATTTGGAAGCGAACCACCACCGGCAACTGAATCTAGCCTTATGCTCTTTACTTCTAGTGTTGCGATATTGAGCGCACATATATGTTCTTTTAGCGCGTTGGCTTTAGATTCTAAAGTTTTAGAATCTGCTAAAAGCATAGCGAGTGTTGGAATCTTATGATATGCCTTGTCTTTGTAGGCTTGAAGCGTGGCTTGGAGGAGCAAAATACCACATTTATCCACTCTAAAAGCTCTAAGCAGCGGATTGGTTTTAAGCTTTTTTATAAATTCTGCTTTGCCACAGATAATACCCACTTGGCAACCACCCAAAAGCTTATCACCACTAAAGCTAAGAAGTGAGGGCTTATAGGCGCATATCTCTTGCACACTGGGTTCATCTGTGAGGTGCAAAACTCCTAAATGTCCGCTCCCCAAATCAAAATAATCAATCAAATGATGTGCACGTGAGAGCGCGATAAGCTCCTTTATATGACAGGAGCTCACAAAACCGAGTTGCTTAAAATTACTTTGGTGGGCTTTCATAATCATTGCACTTTGTTCGTTAATGGCATTTTCATAATCGCGCAAATGCGTCTTGTTTGTCGTGCCTACTTCGCGCAATACACTTTCGCTACTCGCCATAATCTCGGGGATTCTAAAACTCCCGCCAATCTCTATAAGCTCCCCGCGCGAGATAATGACTTCTTTGTGCTTTGCGAAAGTATTAAGGATTAAAAACACACTTGCAGCGTTATTATTCACTAATAGCGCGTCCTCACAGCCACAAATCTCACGCAGTAGTTTCACACAATGCGTGTATCGCTCCCCCCTTTTGCCCTGTGCTAAATCATACTCAAGCGTGTGATAGGAGCGCAAAAATGGCATTACTTCATCTAGTATTTCCTCGCTAAATACACTGCGTCCTAAATTTGTGTGAATCACAACGCCTGTGGCGTTAATTACGCGCTTTAATGTTGGGGCGCATTGCTTCTTTGCTTTGGATTCAAGCGTGGGGATAAGGTTTGCAATACGCTCTTTAAAATCCTGTGTGTCTATGTGCCCATTTTGTAAAGACTGCTTCAATTCCTGCAAATGCGCGTTTATGAGTGGCATAAGCATAGATTTATCAAAATCTTTTAAAGCAGAGAGCAGGGTATCTATTTTTGGAATAAGTCTCAAGAGTGCTTGCAAGTCATTATTTTGCGAATCGTGTTTGGTAGTTTTGTGTGAATCCTGTGGCATTTACTCCTCCGCACCTGTTTTGTCTTTGTATAAACAGCTAGGTTAAGATTTTAGCTTGTTTATAATAATGTAAGGCAAAAACACTAAGGAAGTAAAAATGGCGACAATTTATCTTGCAGGTGGGTGCTTTTGGGGGATTCAAGGCTATTTTGATAGGCTAAAAGGTGTGCAGGATTCACAAGTGGGTTATGCGAACTCTTATATTGCAAATCCTACTTATGAAATGGTATGTAGTGGCACGAGCGGTGCGGTGGAGGCTTTGGAGCTTACTTATGATAGGCAGATTTTAAGCCTTAATGAGATTATGGGGCGATTTCTTAGTATTATTAACCCTGCCGCACTTAATTTTCAAGGTAATGATGTGGGGAGTCAATACCGCAATGGCGTGTATTTTGTGGAAGTAGCCGATGAGGAGATTATCCGCAACAATCTTCGAATCTGGGAGCAAAATCACCAAAAAAAGGCGGTTACAGAAGTGTTTGCTCTGCGGAATTTCTACCCCGCTGAAAATTATCATCAAAAGTATTTAGTAAAAAATCCAAATGGATACTGCCATATTGATATAGAATCTGCGCTTGAAGAGTGGAAAAAATAGTCTGTGTGAATGTATAGATTCTAAAAGTTTGAGTTATTTGTATCCCACTCGCCCTTTTGAAAAATCAATCAAATCTTGTATACTTCGCACAGATGGTGGAAACATCATTGTCGCAATGTTAAAGATTTTTAGACTTGTAAGGGCATCAGCATAGGCGCGGTGTGAAACAGGCGTGTGTATGCTTAAAAAATCATTGAGATAGGCAAGTGCATATCGTTTAGAGGGAATAACTTTTTTGGCAAGTTCAATCGTGCAAAGTTTGGGATTAAGCAAACCAAAAAACCCACATTGTCGCAAATGATAGTCCAAAAATCCATAGTCAAAATTCACATTATGCGCCACAAACACACTATAGCCTAAAAATGCCTTAAATTGCTTTAAAACCTGCTCCTTGCGCGGAGCATTTGCTATGTGATCGTAGGTAATGCCTGTAAGTTCGGTAATATTTTCTGGCACAAATGGCGCATAAATGTAGCTCTCAAAAGATTCTATAATCTTACCCCCACGCGTTTTAATCGCACCAATCTCTATAATCTCGCTACTTTGGGGCTTTGCACCATTTGTCTCAATATCGACAAATATTAAATTGCTCTCTTCCCACATTTTCTTATGTGTTGAAAGGCTAAATCTCACTTCATCGCCATTAATTTCCTTAAACAAAGGCGCACCCGCCCCATTAAGCAGTTCGATTTCACTATCCACATCTGCATATAAACCGCCGATATTTTTCACATACATACGAAATTCTTTCTCGCTCATATCAGCGGTGCGGAGTTTCTCAAAAAGTTGGGCGTAAGTCATAGAAACTATTTAAGTTTAGCGATTGCTTCTGCATAATTTTGCGAACCAAAGATGAAGCTCCCTGCCACGACCATATCAATCCCTGTATTTTTAAGTGTGTGGATATTTTTATCACTCACGCCCCCGTCAATTTCAAGCAAACATTTGGGATTAAGCCTATCGCGCATTTTTTTGATATTATGGAGTTTTTTAATGCTAGATTCAATAAATCTCTGTCCGCCAAAGCCCGGATTCACACTCATTAAAAGCACCAAGTCAATATCGGGTAAGATGTATTCTAAAAGCTGCTCACTCGTGTGTGGATTGAGCACCACACCAGCTTTTACACCGCTATCTTTAATATGCCAAATGAGGCGATGTAAATGTTGCACTTCTTCAAGATGCACACTTATAAATGCAGGTTTTAGGGGCAAAAAAAACTCGACAAAAAAAGGCACATTTCGCACCATAAGGTGAATATCAAGGGGCTTTGAGGCGGCTTTGGCTATGGCTTCTACCACACAAGGACCCATAGTGAGATTTGGCACAAAATGCCCGTCCATTACATCAATATGCACATAATCACACCCCGCTGCACAGACACTCTCTACCTCTTCACCAAGTCGCATAAAATCCGCTGAAAGCACACTAGGTGCGACAAGAACTTGTTTTGCCATTTTTATCCTTTGAATAGAATCTAAACTTCAATCATTATATGAGAATCTTCTATGCAAAATATTCGCGCCATTGTATCATACAATCACTCTAATTTAATTGTATAGCCTATAATGCCACAAACTTATAAGGAATATATATGCCTGTATCTCACCCATTCGCGCCACTACTTGGATTATCTACTCCTACGCTTATTTATCCTGCTACATTGCCTAAGCCGCCCACGCCCTTTATCCCCTATGGTTTTAACATTGAAGCGCAAACTTTGCTCGCTCCACGCAATCCTAAGGCGATTGTCATCTTTGTGGGGGGCTTTTGCGATACGATTATGTGCGCTGTATATAGGAGTTTTATGGCATTCAATCAAGAATCTTGTATCAAAATATATGCGAGTTTCAAATCTCAAGCACTTTTTAGTGCGTGGTTGCCACTTCTTGTGCAATGCAATCTCCCTATGTTTGTTATTGCGCATTCTTGGGGCGGGAGTAATTTCTATAAAGCCCTGTTGGATATAGAATCTAAAAATGCAAACAATGATGTAAATTTGCATTATTTGCTCACACTCGACCCTGTGGGTTATCATAAGCCAAAGGTGCGCCCACTCGGCATTGGGTATTGGGAAAATGTGTATATCGCGCATAAGCACACATATCTGCGCCGCACGAATATCATCGCACTTATAGGACACGCGTGGAATGAAATTGCTGTGAGTGACAGCAATTTTGCGCTATACAAACCGCTTCATCACGCAAGTATTGAACAAATGATTGCAGCGACACATTTTGCCGATGAGCTTACAAAAATCATAAGCATTTAAATGCTATAATCCTAAGCCAATCCGCACTTTGGAGAATAAAATGATAAGCGTAATTATTGAAACATTAAGAGAATCCGCCCTACATATAGATACGCTCCTCAATCAGCAAAATGGGAGCTATCTACAAAGCACGAATGCAAGTGGAGATATGCAGCTTGAAGTTGATGTGGAAGCAGATAGAATCTTCCAAAAAGCCTTACTTGAACTACCAAGTGTGAAGGCGATTTGCAGTGAGGAGCAAGAGGAGATTTGCTACTCAAATAACAAAAATGCACCCTATATTATCGCCTATGACCCGCTTGATGGTTCTTCGCTCATAGATAGCAATCTTAGCATAGGAAGCATTTTTGGAATCTACAATGAGGAGCTAAAGCCTAGCTCACTCATTGCAAGTGGCTACATTGTCTATGGACCGCGGCTTGAAATGGTAGTCGCGCAGGAGCAGGTGCTGCATTATCGTTATGATGGCGCACAATGGCGCAATTTAGGGGTTTTACAGCTCAATACCAAAGGGCGTATAAATGCACCCGGCGGCACACAAAAGCATTGGGAGAGTAAGCATAAGACAATGATAGAATCTCTATTTATGCAGGGCTATCGTTTGCGCTATTCTGGCGGTATGGTGCCCGATTTGCACCAGATTTTGGTTAAGGGTGGGGGGCTTTTTAGCTATCCTGCTACCACTGATGCACCAAATGGCAAACTTCGTAAGCTTTTTGAAGTTTTCCCCCTTGCTTTTATCTATGAAAAAGCGGGAGGTTATGCGACAGATGGGACAAAAAGGCTTTTAGAGCTTGAAGTAGGGCATATACACGAGAGCAGCCCCTGCTTTTTTGGGAGCAAAGAGGAAATGGAGCTTGTGAGGAGAATCTATGAGTGAGAATGTAGCACAAAATATAGAATCTTCGCAGCAAGGTAATACCCCAATAAATGATGTTTATGAAAAGGCATTGCAAGATAATATCGATATTTTACAGCAATGTCAGCGTGATAAGGGTTTTAGCACCTGCACGATGTGTGAATTGCTCATTAGCTGTGAGGTGCGTAATAACTATGTTAAGGCGGTGTATAATAGTATGTCAAAGGGGCAGCACGGCGACTTTGATTTTAACTAGATTCTAAAATATGCGCTAGATTTTAGAATCTAGCAAAAAAGGAGTTTTATGCAAACAAAGACTTATATCACTTCACCTATTTATTATGTCAATGATATACCACATATCGGGCATTCTTACACAACTTTTTTATGCGATATGCTTAAGAAATTTTATCAACTTCAAGGGCAAGATGTGGTTTTTACTACTGGCACGGACGAACACGGGCAAAAAATCGAGCAATCCGCGCAAAAGCACCAACTTAGCCCACAAGACTACGCAGACAAAATTAGCATAAGATTCAAAGAATTATGGAATGAATTTAATATAGACTATGATATTTTTGTGCGCACCACGGATAAGGCACACTGCTTAAGTGTGCAAAAAGCTTTTGAGATAATGTATGTAAAGGGAGATATTTACAAGGGTAGTTACGAGGGGCATTACTGCATTTCGTGTGAGAGCTTTTTCACACAAACACAGCTTGGAGCAAACAACTCTTGCCCAGATTGTGGCAAACCAACACAAATCGTGCAGGAGGAGAGTTACTTTTTTGCACTTAGCAAATATCAGGAGAGGCTTTTAGCCCATTTTGCTAAGAATCCTACAATGATAACTCCTAGCTTCTATCAAAATGAGATTATCAATTTTATAAGCAATGGGTTAAATGACCTCTCAATCACGCGCACAAGCTTTGAATGGGGTGTGCCGCTCTTGTCAAATCCTGCGCGCAAAGATGATAAAGCCCACGTGATGTATGTGTGGCTTGATGCACTTCTAAGCTACCTAAGCCCCTTAGGCTATCTCTCTAATGAAGCAAAAATGCCTTATTGGGATAATGCCGTGCATTTTGTGGGAAAGGATATTTTGCGTTTTCACGCGGTGTATTGGCTTGCCTTTTTAATGAGCCTTGATTTGCCCCTACCTAAGCATATCTATACGCACGGGTGGTGGACGAGAGATGGTGCGAAGATGAGTAAGAGTATCGGCAATGTAATCAATCCCAAAGAAATGGCTGCCACTTATGGCACTGAATCTTTGCGCTATTTTTTACTGCGTGAAATGCCCTTTGGGCAAGATGGCGACTTTAGCGAGCGAGTGCTTATTGAGCGCATAAATGCCGAGCTTAGCAATGATGTGGGTAATCTCCTTAATCGCCTACTTGGAATGGGTGAGAAGTATTTTAGTCTTATTATAGATTCTAAAGATGTGGCGACACATTTTGCCGATGAGATTAACGAGCTTCATTCACACATTGATAAAGTTTGCGAAAAAATGATGCAAATGCAGCCTCATCGCTACATTGAGGAGCTGTGGAAAATCTACGCACTTGGCAATAATGCCATCAGTAAATACGAGCCGTGGAAACTCATCAAAAATAATCAGCAAGAACCCGCTATGGCATTACTTGGCTTAATTGCAAATATCCTCGCTAAAAGTGCGATTTTGCTCTATCCTATTATGCCTCAAAGTGCCGCTAAAATCGCTCACGTGCTAAGATTTAGTATTAATGAGCAAAGCTTTGAAAGATTTATCACTAAAAAAGAGCTTTTGCAACCGCTTACTTTGGAGAAAATCCCTCCACTTTTCCCACGCATACAAGAGGAGGCAAAGGCGAGTGATTGTAAAAATACACAATCTAGTGCAAAATCAATAAAAACAGCTAAAGAAGATTCTAAGGATTTAGAATCCTATATTGACATCAAAGATTTTAAGAAGCTTGATATACGTATAGGCACGATTTTAGAATGCTCCGCAATGGAAAAAAGTCATAAACTCCTTAAGTTACTCGTAGATGTGGGCGAGGAGAAGCCACGGCAGATTCTATCGGGCATATCACAGCATTACAGCCCAGAATCTCTGCTTAATAAGCAAGTATGCGTGATAGTCAATCTCAAACCAGCCAAGCTTATGGGCGAAATAAGTGAGGGAATGATACTTGCTAGTGAAGATGAAAATGGCTTATCGCTTCTAGGTTTAGACAAGGCACGAGCGAATGGGAGTAGGATAAGCTAGAACTTTTAGCAAAGGTGTCAAGTGAGGGTTAATGAAGTTGTAGAAATCGTTGGAGGCACACTTCTCAATACGCCTTCTATTGCGATGTTTTCACGTATAATCTGTGATGTAGAGCAGATAGAAAAGGGTGATTTGTTTATCGCGCTTGAAGATTCTCATATCACACAAGCCATACAGGCGGGTGCGTATGGGGTGATTTATACACATAAAATAGATATGAGTGATGAGGAGATAGCACATATTCTTGTAGAAGATATGCAAGATTGTCTAATGCGCCTTATCCGCTACAAACTTTTAGCAAGAAATATAGCTTTTGTCGCTCTGTCATCGCTTATTGAGGAGGGCATTGCTACAAATATCATCAATGATACGCGCGTTAGCTTTTTTAATGGCGATTTGTGCGCACTTATCGAACTTCTAAATGATGAGAATATTGCCTTTATTTTTACCAATAGCGAACAAATTTTACAGCTTGGATTCAATATTATCCATACAAACAAGTCAAAAGAATATCCATTTTTGGTGCTTTCACATACACTTTTTGATAGCACAATTTTGTATAAAGAGGCGCATTATCGCATTAATTTGCCAAAACTATTTTTTAGTGAGCTAAATAGTGTTTTGCAGTTGTGTGAGCAGGAGGGCATAGACTATGCACTCGAGCAATTTAAGCAGATTCCATTTTTTAAGCCAAATTTTTTAAACGCATTTGGCAAAATCATCGAATATGGACAAGCTTCAAAGGTCGCTATTGCGGAGGAAGATATTGAGCAATTTAAGCGATATATGGCATATATTGCTAATAACGCGACTTGGGGGAAGATTCTATTCCTTGTGCCTCCTGTGTATGTGGAGCTTTTCAATCAAATTGCACAGACTTTTCCTTACTCCTCGCACGAAGAGTTGTGTGGGCATTTGCATAGAGAGAATTTTAACTTCGCACTCATTCTTGGTATAGACGATGAAAGCCTTGTATGTGCGCTCAATACTAATCGAAGATATGTGTTAGAGCCGGATTTGTTTTCTACCTTGTTGAGTGAGGAACAGGCGTGAGCGATTTTTTTGACTATCAGGCAAAAAAAGCTTCGCATATCACCAAAGCAAAAAATATTGCACCGCTTTTGGAGCAAATCACGCATTTGCCTACAATCCCCGCGACTTTTCATAGTGATAATGGTTTGCATATTACTGCGCTTGATTGGAATCTTTACGCGCCACATAAGCAGCGCATTTATGATTTGGCTTTGCAGCTTAAGCCTTGGCGCAAAGGACCTTTTTTTTTATTTGACACACATATTGATAGTGAATGGCAGAGCGTTATCAAGTGGCAGATTCTAAAGCCGCATTGTCATCTAGGTGGCAAACGCGTGGCTGATGTGGGTTGTAACAATGGCTATTATATGTTTGAAATGCTGTGTTTAGAATCTAAACCCCAAAGCATTATAGGCTTTGACCCTAGCGGTATTTTTAAGGCACAATTTGATTTTATCAATCACTTTGTGAAAGCACCGCTGTGCTTTGAACTGCTTGGCGTGGAGGATTTGTATAGCTATACACAAGCATATAAAAGTCCTTTTGATGTGATTTTTTGTCTGGGTGTGCTGTATCATCGCCTTGACCCCATAGGCACATTAAAGAATCTGTATCAGTCTTTGGCAAGTGGCGGAGAGTTGATTTTAGATACACTTATTTATGAGAGTGAAGATGAAGTATGCCTCTCTCCAGCCCAAAGCTATGCTAAAATGTCAAATGTATATTTTATCCCGAGTTTAAGAGCGCTTCAAGGTTGGTGTGAAAGGGCGAAGTTTAGTGATTTTGAGATTTTAGGCTTTAAGCCCACAACTACGCAGGAGCAGCGACAAACGATGTGGATAGATTCTAAAAGTTTGGGTGATTTTCTCAATCCCAGCACAAATCTTACCATAGAGGGCTATGCGCCTCCGTTGCGTGGGTATTTTAAACTCAAAAAACACTAAAGGATACAAATGATAGAAGATGACTTTAATGAAGAAGATGTAAATATCCCACTTGAAAATGATGATTTGCTCATCTGCACCGAGATGTCTCCTAGTGTCGTGGGAGAACTACTTGAGCTATATAGCAATAAGGCGGTGGTGCGCTTTAGTCCCACAGAGCGTATGATAATGGACGAAAGCAAGATGATTCACGCAGGATTTGTGTTTAACGCCGCAAGTTTTGCCGCAATGGCTGCGATTAATAAAAAATATAGCGTGCTTATTGCCGCTGATGTGAAGTTTCTCGCCCCTATTGAGCTAGGGCACGAGGTAACATTTAAGGCAGAGGCAATTCAAAGCGATACAAAGAAGTGTGAAGTAAAGGTGGAGGGCTATTTGCTTGATATTAAAATCTTTGATTCGCTCTTTCATATTGCCGTGTTTGATAAGAAAATCTTTAAGTTGCGTTTTAGGGACGATAGCTAATAGAAAGTATAGCAACATAATCCAAAACGCGAGATTTGATAGTATTAAGCTTTGAAACACGAGAGCAAGTCTCTGCAATGCGTGAGTAAGAATAGCATTGGCAAATTCTCCTCTTGTAATCACCTCTACAATACTTTAGGAGTTTTGCACTTTGTGTGATGTTTGATGATAAATAGAGATGTTATTCGCCTAAAGATTCTCAATCTAAGCTGCATTTTTGAATCTAGGTTAGCAAAAAGCCTCTAAAAATACTTTCTATATCCCAATAAAACCTTTGTAATTGCTTGTTTTGTTTGCCTTTGATTGAGTAAGGCTTGGCTGTAAAACATACTTCCGCCCCCAAATTCAAAGAAAAATGTGTGTCCATTTTGAGAGATGAATTCGTGTCCTATGCCGCCGTTCACTTCTATGTAGTATGGGGCTTCTCCAAAGTTGCTGTATTTACCGCCCGTGAGCGCGTATCCTCCACTTATAAATAGATATGGGCGAAAGTAGGTTACGCCCATAGCTGATACCACGTTACTACCAGCAAGATAGCTCAAAACCATTTTTTCATTAAAGAGCAAGGCGGCGCTGTCGTATTTAGAATCTATGAGTTTTAGTCCAAAGCCCTCAATGCTGATAAAATTACGCCATTCTACAATCTCGCCCTTTATAAGCGGGAATGAAAACTCAAGCCCAGCACCCATTGGCGCACCTGTCCTCGCATATACCCCAAAGGAAAAAGTGCGATTGTGCGCAAAGTCCTTTGCTACGCACACATTACCTAATACACAGAGCAATAAAATGAGCTTTTTCATATTCTACCCCCTTTAAGATTCTTTAACTTGGTGCAGCACAAATCCACCCATTAAGCTAGGGTGTAAGTGATTCTTTTGAAGTTTGTTTGCGGTAGATTCTAAGGAGTGAGATGAAAAGCGCAGTCAAAGCGGGAGCGATGATAATGCCCCAGAATCCTAAACTTGTGAGTCCTGCCAAAATTGCAAAGAAAATGAGAAGCTCATTAATCTGCACGGAGGTTTTTAGAATCTTCTTGTTGATAATGCCAATAAGGATAGGCTTGATGATATTGTCAATCAGCACCGCACACACTACGAGCGCGTAAATGGCGATAATAATGGCATTTTGCGTGTGTCCTAAGTAAAATTCATATCCTGCAAGGGGTAACCACACCAAAGAGCCGCCGACAATAGGCACAATCGAGGCAAGTCCATAAAGCATACCAAAAAAGACGCCATCATAGCCAAAAAATATAATCATCACGCCAAAGGCAAAACCCTGTAAGGCGATATTGAGGAGTGAGGTATAAAAAACAACTTTAATGGTATTTGTTACTTCATTTAGCACGAGCGTGATTTGGGTGTTTTCAAAGGGTATGAGCTCGGTGATGTAAGCATAGGCTTGATTGCCATAAAGAAAATAGAAAAACAAAAACACGATGATAAAGCCTGTGTCTATCATAAAGCCCAAGCTTGATTTACCAAGCTGTGAGCTGAAATTAAATACATAGCCAAGGATTGATGAGGCAGAAATATTCATCAATGCGGATTCTACTTTGACCTTGATTTCAGGGAAAGAGTTAAAAAGCGAGAGAATTTGCTCTTTGCTTCCCTCGATAAAGGCACTAAATGCAGCGGGATTGAGTGTGAGCTCTGTGGCGGAGGCAATGAGGCTTTTGAGTAGGAAAAAGAGAGGCACAACGAGCAAAAGCACCAAGATACATACGCTGATAAATGCACTCACAATGGGGTATTTGATATGCTTTGATAGGGTATTGTATAAACCAAATGTAGCGATAGAGATGAGGAGTGCGATGAGAATATCCATTAGATATGCGGCATAGACATAATACATCGCATACGCACTTACACCAAAAACTATCCAAAAAAATGTAATTGCTCTCACAATCTTCACTCCTAAAATCAAACGCTAAATAATGCCAAAATCATAGAAACTATAATAACGCAAAGGCTTAAAACAGCGGATTCTAATGGATAATACCTTAATAGCATTTTAAAATATTTTTTGCATTTTATGTGATTTGTAAGCGAGGCGTGGCATTTGTGCCAAGACTATGTTTGATAAATGTCCTGCAAGAAGTAATATATATTTTGTGGATTCACTTTCTATCTGCTTTGTAAGTCCAAATCCACATAGCATAAGAATCTGCAAAAAATGAAAATACAATATGTAATTTAAAATATTTGTAAAAAAGTAACATTTGTATAATTTTTGCGTATTTTTATAGAATACATATTGTAATCTTAATTTTATGTGATAATATGCAGTCAAATTTTATCGCAAAGGATTGTAAATGGCAAATCTCAAACACAATAATTTTTCACAAGACACACTCGCACTTCACGCGGGTTATACTTATGATACCCAACGCACTATGAGTGTGCCTATCTATCAAAATACTGCTTATAGTTTTGAAAGCTTAGCTCAAGCCGCAGCACGATTTGGCTTAAAAGAGCTTGGCAATATTTATACGCGCCTTACAAATCCTACGACAGATGTGCTTGGTGCGCGACTTGCAGCTGTTGAAGGAGGTGTGTTTGGTGTGCCTACTTCAAGTGGAAGTGCGGCGATTTTTTATGCGATTGCAAATTGTGCGGAGAATGGCGATAACATCGTGTATTCAAATAAAATTTATGGTGGCACACAAACGCTTTTTGTGCATACTTTAAAACGATTTGGCATAGAAGCGCGCGTGTTTGATATTGATGATATTAATGGCACACTTGAAAAGGTTATAGATTCTAAAACAAAGGCAATTTTCTTTGAGAGTATTTCTAATCCGCAAATTTCTATCGCCGATACAGAATCTATCACAGCCATTGCTAAAAAGCACAAAATCATTAGCATTTGCGATAACACCGTGGCTACTGCATTTTTGCATAAGCCTTTTGATTATGGGGTTGATATTAGTGTGTATAGCTTGAGTAAGTATGTTAATGGGCAAGGCAATGCTCTAGGTGGGGCGATTATAGAGCGAGCAGGATTAAATGCGCTTATTAAGGATAATCCACGTTATCCTGCCTTTAATACGCCAGACCCTAGCTATCACGGGCTTGTTTATGCGAGTTTGCCTCTACCTATTTTCAGTATTCGCCTTATTACAGAATGGCTAAGAAATATCGGTGCGACACTTTCTCCACAATCAGCTTGGCTTTTATTGCAAGGATTAGAGACTTTGGAGCTACGCATTAAAAAGCATAGTCAAAGCGCATTGCAAGTCGCACAATTTTTGGAATCTCACCCTAAAATAAGCAGTGTATCTTACCCATCTCTATCAAGCAATCCTTACAAATCTCTGCTTGATAAATATTATGCAAACTCGCAAAGCTCGGGGCTTATTAGCTTTGAAGCACAAAGCTTTGAAGAGGCACAAAAAATTTGCAATAGCACAGAGATTTTTGCAATGGTGGTTAATATTGGCGATAGTAAGTCGCTTATCATTCACCCTGCCTCTACTACGCATTCACAGCTTAGTGAAACGGAATTAGAATCTGCAGGTATTACGCCTTGCACAGTTCGTTTAAGCATAGGCTTGGAATGCGCACAAGATCTTATTGCGGATTTGAAAAAGGCTATTGAATCTTAAGATAGTTCATATAAATTGGGAGATAAAAGGATTGCTATGCCTGTTGTGATACCAGAGGATATACCTGCTTATACATTTTTGCAACAAAATGCTTTTATTATGGGGGCAAAACGCGCAATACATCAAGATATTAGGGCGCTAGAGGTGCTAATTATTAACCTTATGCCTACAAAAATTGAGACAGAAAATCAGCTTCTCTCTCTCCTTGCAAATTCTCCTTTGCAAGTTAATATTACATTGCTTTCAACAGCGAGTTATATTGGGACAAATACGCCTAAAAGCCACCTTGATAGATTCTATGTGAATTTTAGCGAGATTAAAGGACGCAACTTTGATGGTGCAATTGTTACAGGTGCGCCCATTGAGCATTTGGCATTTGATGAGGTGGTGTATTGGAGTGAGCTTGTGGAGATTATGACATATTTGAAAAATCATTGCACAAGCACCTTGTATTTATGTTGGGGGGCTATGGCAGGGCTATATTATTTTCATAAGATTCCAAAAATATCCCTAGACAAAAAGCTTTTTGGTATTTTCGCGCATAGTAAGATACAAGAAGATTTGCTCCTTAATGGCTTAGATGAAATTGTGTATATGCCTCATTCTAGGCATTCAGGCATTGATGAATCTTATATTAAGCACACAAGTTTAAAGGTCTTGCTTCAAGGGGAGCAAAGCGGTGTGAGTGTGCTCAAAGATGAAAAAGATTATTTTATCCTCTCTCACCCCGAATATGCCAAAGACACGCTTTTATTAGAATATGAGCGCGATAAGCAAAAGGGCTTAGAGATTGAAAAACCATTTGGGTATTTCAATGAGCGTAACGAGCCTGTGTTATCGTGGAAATCAAGCGCAAGCGTGATGTTTGCAAATTGGCTTAATTTCTCGGTGTATCAAAACACGCCTTTTGTGTTATAGAGGTTTGCTTGCTTCTATATAAAGGCTTGAAAAAGATCTCTCTTTTGCGTCAAAAAGCAATAATGTATTGCGTCCATTATTAAAAGAGGAGCGTTGAATATCCACAAAACCAACCGCTTCAAGTGTATAAGCTAATCTATCATAATCCCATACGCTTAAATGGAGGTATTCTTGTGTGAGTTTTCTTATATACTCACTTGCTAAAGCTCGTTGGGTAGAATCTTGTTTTTTTGCATTAAGGTATTGCTGTATATTCAGTTCTAAATCAGGCACACTTAGGCGGATTGTGCCATTAGGCTTTAGAATCCGAAAAATCTCCCTCAATAAAGCAATCGCATCGTCAATATATAAATGCTCTAGCGTGTGTTCGGAGAATACGCCATCAAAGGTATGAGAAGGACATTGCAGAGGATAGCGCAAATCAAGCTGCCATTGGGGCATAGGTAGAGAATAGGTTTTGTAAGGCTTAAGGTGCGAGAAAAAATCGGCATTAATTATATTATGCCCCCCCCCCCATTACTTGTCTAAATTGATTGCCACAGCCAAGATTGAGATAATTTTTCTCTCCTTTGGTATTGAGTTTGTGAAAATTGGGTGTGCGTGAGGGCAAATGCGAGAGAAAGACTCGTCCCAAAAAGCTTATGATTTCAAATTTAAGCATACCTTTGAGCGTAGATTTGTATTCTTGTAAAATAGGCTTATTTGGCACTTCTTGCATTTAATTTCCTTGTGTTGTAATAAGGGTAGATTCTATAAAATTTTTACAAAATGATAACTTAATCTCTTGTAAAGATATTAAGTTTTTGTTTAATGTGAGATTTGAATATGCTCTAGGAGTTTATTATGGCTGGGTGTTTGAAGTTATAGCTGATGATGTGAGTGCTTTTTATTTAGGCAAGTCAAAATTTATACTTGTTTTAGCGTAAAGGCAAGGGCTTTTAAGTTTATTTTTGTTACAATGCGCGCTAACCTAAATGACGCGCATTTCCTTACATTCGCTAGTCTGTTATTAAAAGATTATTGGGCTAATCGTAGTAGTTTCTGTGTGTCGGTGTTTCTGCTTGAGCTGCTAACGCAGTGAGGATTTGCCGCCTAATGAGATTCTCTTAGCTCTGTTTGTGGCTTTTTTAGGCTACGCACATTGGGGTAACGCTCATTTGGGGGTTTATAAAACTTAAGGACTATTATGCAAGAGCGGATTTTGATTATTGGTAATGGAGGACGTGAATATGCCATAGGCTTGGCATTAAAACAAGATAGCAGAATAGAATCTTTATATTTCGCACCCGGCAATGGTGCTACACATAATCTCGGGCAAAATCTCCCTTATAAAACTACACAAGACATTTTAGAATCTATCACAAAATATAATATTACACTTGTTGTTGTAGGACCTGAAGCACCACTTGGCGAGGGTTTAAGCGATGATTTGCGCGCTCATAATGTTCGTGTTTTTGCACCCTCTAAAGCGGCAGCAGCTTTAGAGCTAAGCAAGGCTTATATGAAAGATTTTGTCTCTAAGGCAGAGATTCCAACTGCACGATATATTCAATCAAGTGATTTTGATTATATTTGTGCTTTTATTGATACGCTAACGCCACCCATTGTGGTAAAGGCTGATGGCTTATGCGGAGGCAAGGGCGTGATTATCGCACAAAGCTATGAGGAAGCAAGGCAAAGTGTAAAAGATATGCTTTCTGGCACAGCTTTTGGAGAAGCGGGGAAATGTGTCGTGGTCGAGGAATTTTTAGATGGATATGAACTTTCTGTCTTTGCGCTTTGTGATGGGAAAGATTTTGTAATGCTCCCCGCGTGTCAAGATCATAAGCGGCTGCTTTCAGGAGATAAAGGACCAAATACCGGTGGTATGGGCGCATATACGCCCACCCCCTTATGTGATGAGAATCTAATGGATAAAATTAAGCAGCGCATTATTGCTCCCACACTTGATTCAATGCGTAAGAATGGCACACCATTTGAGGGAGTGCTTTTTGGTGGGATTATGGTGGTAGAAAAAAATGGTGAGTTAGAGCCATATTTGCTAGAATTTAATGTGCGATTTGGCGACCCTGAATGCGAAGTGCTAATGCCTATGTTACAAACGCCTTTGCTTGATATCATTTTGCATTGTATTGAAGGTAGAGTAGGACAACTCCATTGTGAATTAAAACATCAATATGCAGTGGCAGTAGTGGCTTCATCAAAAGATTATCCTTATACTTCAAGCGCCTCTGTGCCTATTAAGATTCAAAACTTTGATGAGCATCTAGGGCATATTGTGTATGCGGGAGTGAGTGTAGATTCACAAGGGCAACTCATAGCGAATGGCGGGCGAGTGCTTTTGGCTGTGGGACTTGCTTCAAGCTTAAAACAAGCACGAGATAATGCCTACAAGATTCTAAAAAATGTATTTTTTGAGGGTATGCACTTTAGAGATGATATTGCTTACAGGGCATTAAAAAATGCAGACTAGACACACATTAAATCTACTTCTTTGGCGAAGAGTGGCACAACAAAAGGACTTGGAGTAAAGGTATGGACGAAGAGCAAATTTTAGATATGCTAGAGAGGGAGAATCTGCATCTTGCCGATAAGACATTGCGCTCTTTAGCGTGGCTTATTGATGTTGTGTTACTCTCTTTTATATTTACGCTTATCCATTTAGATACACTCTCACAAATGAGTGAGGTTAATAGCGATTATGAAGCGTTTAGAAGCTTTGCTATGGCGTATGCGTGGCAGGTGTGGATTCTAAAGATTAGCTATGATACACTATTTGTGTGGTATTATGGAAGTAGCATTGGTAAGATTCTATGCAAAATGCGCGTGGTAAGCGTGGATTTGCTCGATAAGCCTACATTTATTTATACACTCCTTAGGGCTTGTGGTAAATATGTGGGCGAAAGTTTGCTTTTTGTTACCTATGTGTTTGGTCTGGGCGATAAATGTGCGAGGACTTTGCACGATAGATTTGCAAAAACTTTGGTAGTTGCGTATTGAAAAGGTATTTTTTTCTCATATGTGCATTGTGTGCCTTGCTCTATGGGCAGCAAAATACTAATATTTTTGATTTATCCGCAGATGATGTAAAAGCACGTAATGATGAGGTAATCGCAGAGGGAAATGCGTTTTTGCTCTATAATGATGTGTATATGGTGGCGAATAAAATCATATATAACAAGCAGAGTAAAGAGGCGCACCTGCAAGGTGGCGTGAAGATTTATCAAGGTGATGTGCTATATCTTGATGTAGAGGAAGCAAGTGTAAATATGCAGGATAAGCAGGCGAAGCTCTCGCATTTATATTTGCAAAGCACGATGGGAATTTGGCTAATGTCAAAGCAGGGTAGTGGGCGCGAGGGCGTTTATAGTTTTAAGCGCGGGGTGATTTCGGGCTGTGATATTACCTACCCGCTGTGGCATTTGAATGTTAGCTCTGGCACCTATAATTCACAGAAAGAATATATGAGCGTATGGAATCCGCGCTTTTATGTAGGTGCGGTGCCGGTATTTTACCTGCCTTATTTTGTTGCACCTACGGGCAATGTGCGCAAAAGTGGCTTACTCGCACCCGAAACATCTTTTAGTAACAAACAGGGCTTTATGTATATGCAGCCTCTGTTTATTGCGCCTTTTAACCGCTGGGATATAACGCTCTCCCCACAAATCCGCACAAATCGTGGTTATGGCGGGCAGTTTGAATTTGCCTTTGCTGATAGGGATAATAAAACTGCACTTCTGCAAATGCGCTATTTTCAAAACACCGATGATTATATGCGAGAAAATAATCTCAAGAATCAATATATTTATGGAGGGACTTTCAGTTACATCACGGATCATATATTCACGCGTGGCGATGATGCAAAAGATGGATTTTATGCGGACATCACCTATATGAACGATATTGAATATATGCGCCTAAAAAGCCTCAATGCTGCGTTTAATACGCGTCTGTATGAATCTCGTATCAATTATTTTGTTAATGGCAACAAAAATTACTTCGGCACCTATTTTAAATATTATCTTGATCTCTCAAAATTCAGCAATCAGGATACTTTTCAGGTTTTGCCACATATGCAATATCATCATTATACAGATTCGCTTTTTTTTGAGAATCTCCTCTATACATTTGACTTGCAAAGCAAGTATGTTACGCGCTATAATGGATATGGGTATTTTCAAAATACTATTTCGCTCCCCATAGGCGTGGCTGTGCCACTTTTTAACAATTATATAAGTTTAGGTGCAAGTTTTGATATGTATGCAACTTCGGTTTTATTGCAAAATGCGCAAGGGTTGGTTGATGCGAGAAATGAGACACTAAAAAATCGCATTAACTATTCGGTGGGAAGCTACAATATTTCGTTAAACTCCGATTTGGCGCGTCCTTATAAGCATTTATTTCATTCTGTGCATTTAGAGGCGATTTTTAGTGGTGCATTGTATAAATACACTTCAAGGGCAGTTTCAGATGAGCGATATGAGGCATATAATGCACTATTAGAACAGGGCATAGATTCTTCACTTTTGGCATTATATTGGAATCCTAGTGATATAGTTGATGTGATAAAAAATAAGCATAAGGTTGATTTGCGGCTTTCGCAGTATTTTTATGGAAAAAATGGCAAGGAATTGTTTTATTGGCGTATGTATCAACGTCTCTTTATGCAAGATAGCTTTTTGACAAAAAATCAAGTATTGCAAAATGAGCTTGGATTCTCACCCATAGATGGGCTTAATTTAAGTGCTTCCACATTTTTTTCATACTCACTTGAACGCGTTAGCGAAGCTTCTGTGAATGCCTCGTTTAACAAATGGGGGTTGGATTCTAATCTTACTTATTATTTTAAGCTTGATCCTATGTATCTCTCATCAGGCTTATACTCTACCGGTAATACAGGCTTTGCTCGTGGGAGAGTAGGATATAATTTTGGGCTGTTTCGCTTTGATGCGAATGTGGGCTATGATGTTGGCGTAGGGTATTTAAAGGATTGGTATGTTACAATCTCCAAAGATATTCGGTGTTTTGGTGTGGGATTCAAACTTGCTCAAGATATGCGCCCTACACTTACAGCTAATAACGACATTACGCCTATTACAAATCAGTATGTGAAGGTTGAGTTTCGTTTCGTGCCTTTGGCAAATACAGGTTTGAGTTATAGATTCAAAGAATAAAGGATACAAGTTGCAGCACATTGTATTTGAAAAAAATGAAGATGTGGTTCAGGCGGTTTTTGATGTGATAAACCTTAAGGACTTGCCACTGCAAAATACGATATTGCTCGTTATTGGGCGAGATGGCATAGAGTGCGCATATGAACTTGCTCAAAAGATTAAGATTCCAATGGAATTTCTTTTTACGCGTATTATTCCCGCACCAAACAATCCAGAGTGCCCTATTGCGGTGGTAAGTGAAACTATGGAGATTATCATTAATGAAGATTTAGTAAATGCCTTTGAAATAAGCCTAGATTATATTTATGGCGAAGCAAAGCGTCAATATGAGGAGGCAATATTGCAAAATCGCTATCAGTTGCGTCACGGCAGGGAGCTTGTCTCGCTCAAAAACAAAGATGTTTTACTTTTTGATATGGGTGTGGAGACGGGATTTCGTATGAGTGTAGCGATAAAAACTTGTATGAATATGAATGTAAAAAGCCTGACTGCCATAGCACCCATTATGCCAAAGGATATTTATGAAACTTTAGGCGAGATTTGCGATGAGGTGTGCTGTCCCTATCCTATTGAATATTATGTTTCTATGGCGCATCATTTTCCAAAGCTTGTGCCACTTACAGATGAGGCATTTGAGGATATACTGAATAAAAGCACGACAAAGGATAGCAAATGAGACATATTGAGATTAACTTAGAGAATCTGCACGAGCGATACAGCCTTGAATATGTGGCAAAGGCAGCAAATGGGGCGATTCTTTACCAAAATGGCGGCAGTGTGCTACTTGCGAGTGTTTGCACACAAGAAGATGAGGAGCTAAGCGAAGACTTTGTGCCTTTAAGTGTGCAGTATATCGAAAAGTCCTATGCAAAGGGCAAGTTTCCCGCAGGATTCATTAAGCGCGAGGGTAAGCCTAGCGAGTTTGAGATTCTCACTTCAAGGCTTATTGATCGCACATTGCGTCCGCTTTTCCCAAAGGGCTATGGATACAATACTTCTATTACAATTTTAGTTTTAAGCTATGATGGTAAGAGTGATTTAGCTCTCAATGCCCTAAATGCCGCAGCAGCAGCCTTATATATTTCAAATTTGCCCTTAGAATCTTTGCGTGAAAATGCAGTCTCTGGGGTGCGAATAGGGCGTATAAATGGGGCATTTGTGATAAATCCTAATACAGAGGAGATAAAGCAAAGCGAGTGTGATATTTTTATTTCTGGGCGCGGAGATGAGCTTTTGATGATTGAGATGAAGTCTCTACGCACCAATGATTGCGCCAATGAGCTAAGTGAGGAAGAATTTTTATCCGCCATAGAGTTAGCCAAAAACTATATTTCAAAAGCGACAAAGATTTATCATCAGCAGTTTGCGCCATATAAAAAGCCACCGCTTCATTTAGAAATATCACAAAAAGTATTAGACAGCGAGTTGCAGGAGCGCATTTGTAGGGAGTATAGAGCGCAGATGAGCCACGCCATAGATTTTATGGCAAAGTCCGAATCTTTGAGGCATATTAACGCACTTATAGCGCAAGTTGCTAAAGATTGCGCATTAGAGCAGAGTGAGGCGCAAAAATATGTCCTTAGTTTCAAGCGGCAGTATGTGCGTGAGATGATTTTGGATTTGGCAAAAAGGGCTGATGGCAGAGGGCTTTGCGATGTGCGTCCTATCAGCATAGAGACAAATATTTTGCCTTTTGCGCACGGGAGTGTGCTTTTTGCACGCGGACAGACTCAAGCTTTAGTGAGTGCGACTATTGGTATAGAGAATGACGCACAAAGCTATGAGAGGCTAGGCAGTAAGGTAAGCCTCAAAAAGCATTTTTTATTTCATTATAATTTTCCGCCCTTTAGTGTGGGTGAGGCTGGTATCATAGGGTCTGTTGGGCGCAGAGAGCTAGGGCACGGGAATCTAGCAAGAAATGCCTTGCATTCGAGTGTGCAAGAGAGTAAAAAAACCATTCGTTTAGTTTCGGAGATTTTAGAATCTAATGGTTCAAGCTCAATGGCGAGTGTATGTGGGGGGAGCTTGGCTCTGTGTGCCTGTGGAATTGGTGTAGATTCACTCATCGCCGGTGTGGCTATGGGGCTTGTGAGTGAGGGAGAAAAATATGCTGTGCTTACAGATATTAGCGGGTTAGAGGACCACGATGGAGATATGGACTTTAAGGTCGCTGGTGGATACAAGGGCATAACGGCTATGCAAATGGATATTAAGCTTGGTGGGATTACACAGGAGATTCTCAAAAAGGCGTTGTTACAGGCTAAAGATGCACGCATACATATTCTTAATATTATGGAATCTGCACGAGCGCAGATTGTGCTAAATGATGCAGTATTGCCAAAGAGTGAAAGTTTTATGATTCCACCGCATAAGATTGTTGAAGTTATCGGTGCAGGAGGGAGGGTGATAAAGGATATTATCGAGCGTTTTGGAGTAAATATTGATTTAGTGCGTGATAGTGGTATGGTAAGCCTCAATGCTGATAATGCTGAAAGTGTGCAGAAGGCAAAGACATTTATTATGGAAATTGTGGGGAATAGTGAGAAAATAGATTGGGGGAGTTATGAAGTGGGTGAGCAATTTATTGGGAAAATTAAAAAAATCGCAGATTTTGGGGTATTTATAGAGTTGCCACGCGGTGGTGATGGACTCGTGCATATTAGCAAAATCACACAGGATAGAGGGCAAAAATTGAGTGATATATTACAAGATGTGAGCGAATTAGAGTGCGAGATTCTTTCACAAAATAAAAATAAGGTCGAGTTAGGACTTGTTAAAAGTTAATGTTTAATGTTTATTTTATTAAAGCTTCGGCATAATATGCGCTCCAAAGTATCTAGTAGGGGATAGATCCGAACAGACTTTGAGAAAAAAAGTGAGGTGCAAAGATGAAATTTCTAGCTCTTTTGTGTTTAGGTATGGTAGGTTTTGCTTTTGGATCAGATGTAAGCGGTATGGGTATTGATATGATTAAATCATATTCAGTTGCTGGTGCTGTGATTGGTCTTGGTATTGCTGCACTTGGTGGTGCTATCGGTATGGGACACGCTGCTGCTGCGACAATTTCAGGAACTGCGAGAAACCCCGGTATTAGCGGTAAATTGCTAGGAACAATGTTTATTGCTTTGGCGTTGATTGAAGCACAAGTGATTTATACATTGGTTTTGGCTCTTATTGCTCTTTACGCAAATCCTTTCCTTTCTTAAGTTTTAATAATACCTCCCCCATATAAGGGGAGGTTGTGCGCTGGTGGTGGAATTGGTAGACACACCATCTTGAGGGGGTGGCGGGGCGACCCGTGCGAGTTCAAGTCTCGCTCAGCGCACCATACTTCTATAATAGAATCCAATTCATATCATAGTTTGGAATCTCTTATAATTTACGCCGGAGTGGTGAAACTGGTAGACGCGCTAGACTCAAAATCTAGTAGGGGCAACCCTGTGTCGGTTCGAGTCCGACCTTCGGCACCATAATCACACTTCTTTAACTTCATCTCAAGGACTATCGTGGAACACTATGGATTTGCTGATTCGGCATTAAGTCTTGTTGTGCCTCTTTTTGCTGTGATAATGGTAGTGCTTACAAGGCGCGTAGTGTTGTCACTTTTTTTAAGTATTTGCTTGGGTGGATTAATGCTCTATGGGTTTAACCCTCAAGCATTGTATTTTATCTTTAATGCCATAGTAAGTGTATTTTATGACAATGGTGTGAATCTAGACAGCCTTTATATTTTTGTATTTTTAATCATACTTGGCGTGATTACGCAACTTATTTTGTATAGTGGGGCGATTAGTGTATTTGTCAAATGGGCAAAAAGACATATCCGCTCTGCTAGAGGCTCGGAATTTGTGGCGTTTGTGGCTGGATTGGTGATTTTTATTGATGATTATTTCAATGCCTTAAGCGTAGGGCAAATTGCGCGCCCGCTGAATGATAGCTATAATTCAAGTCGTGAGCGTTTGGCTTATATTATTGATTCTACTTCTGCGCCTATTTGTATCCTCATCCCTCTTTCGAGTTGGGGTGCGTATAATATCGGGCTTTTGTCAAAGCAAAATATTGATGAACCTTTTATGATGCTTTTGCAAAGCATACCTAATAATTTCTACGCTTTTTTTGCGCTTTTTGCTGTGAGTTTGACTATTTTTTGGCGTGTCAATCTCCCTGTAATGCGCAATAATATCAATGTGGATATACAAGATTCGCAGACAAATGCCCCCAGCCACATTTCTAATGTAGCGATATTTTTTCTCATTGTGCCTATCCTTGCACTTATTGTTGGTATTTGCTTTATGATTTTTTATAGCGGATATAAGGCGAGTGGCGAGGGTGATTTGATTGCGATGTTGGCTCACACAGATACGCCTTTTTCGCTTTTCTGTGGTGGAATGTTTGCGCTTATCATTACTTTGCTCCTTACCCTTAGAACGATAGAATCTAAACATTATCTGGCAATTTTTTGGTATGGGGTAAAAAGTATGTTTGGTGCGATTTTAATCCTCACTCTTGCGTGGGCGATTGGTCCTGTGATTAAGAATCATATACAAACAGGCATTTATCTTGCGAGTGTGGCAAAGGATTTTGTAAGTGCTGAATATTTGATTTTTATGCCTGTATTTTTATTTTTCATCTCGGCATTTATCGCATTTTGCACAGGCACGAGTTGGGGGACATTTGCTATTATGTTGCCTATTGGTATGGAGATTGCACTACAAAGTGGCGGAAGTGATGTGTTTTTGGCAATATCTGCGATTTTATCTGGCGCAGTTTATGGCGACCATACTTCGCCTATTTCGGATACGACTATTCTCTCATCTGTCGGTGCTGGCTGCTCTGTGCAAAGTCACTTCATCACGCAGTTTCCATATGCGACAATCACCGCATTATGTGCGGCTCTAAGTTTTATCGTGGTTTCGTATTTTCAAAGCACAATTTTAGCCTTTATCGTAGGGTCGGTAGCCCTTGTTGGCGTATTTTATGTATTAAAGCTATGTTATGGAGGGGATTTAGAATCTAAAAAATTAGAGATTGCAAAAAGTGTGATGTAAAATGTATAAGTTTTTTGGACTCTAATGCAGACTTTAAGATTTAAAAATTCTGCTTAAGCCTTTGAGTAATAGAGCCTCTTTTTGCAACACACAACGAGCTTTTTTCATTTAGGAGGGATTTTTAGATTTAAAAAAGTTTGAATCTAGCAAAGAGTTTAGATTCAAACTTTAACCAATTTGGACGGCGTTATTGTTGCGTGTTTTGCAGTGTTTCTTCTAGGATTGATTGAGCCACTGGTGCATCCTGTGGATTCACATAGAAAAAGATTTCCACACGATTATTTTTTGCACGATTGATAGGGCTATCATTAGGGGCGATTGCTTGATATTCTCCATAGCCGGAAAATGAAATACGTTCGGCAGAAATGCCGTTTTTTATAAGAGCCTTCATCACGCTAAGCGAACGCCCAGAAGACAATTCGTAATTATCTCTATAATGCGAACCTATCGGTAAAGGCGCATTGTCAGTATAGCCTCGCACATCGACCCTTACATATTCAGGCAATTTTTTGATAATTGCGCTCATTCGTTGCAAATACAAATACACGTCGCTATTGGTAATGTCAGCCCTTCCTGATTCAAAGAATATATTTGAAGGCAGACGCAAAGATATACCCATTTCCATTTGTTCCAAAATCCCGCCTTCTTCTACCATTTTTTCAATTTCAGCATTTGTTATACTAGCGGTTTCAGTAGAGGCAGAGACACCCTCAACTTCATTATCGCTTATATCCTCCTCACTAGAGGGCAAAGGAGAAGTAAGCGTAAAGTCAAAGATTTTCACAAATTCGCTTTTTAATGCTTCTGAATCTGCGGCGGCAGTTGATGAAATCGCCCAAAGTGCAATAAAGAGCGCCAACAGAAGTGAGAGGAAGTCCGCATAGGGGACAGCCCATTTCTCACCAGCAGGGCAGTCAGGACATTTTTTCTTTTTAGCCATTTAATGCGCTCTTATTCAAATTGTGAGATTTTAGGCTCACCTGGTGGGATAAATCCAAGTAATTTTTCTTCAAGGTTACGAGGGTTATCGCCATTTGCGATACCTACAACTCCCTCCAAAATAACGGTGCGCCCTCTAATCACATCTTTGCTCTTTGAGTGCATTTTATGTCCCCAAGGTCCAAAAAGTGCATAAGAACAGAAGATACCTGTAACGGTCGCTGTAAATGCTCCCGCAATCCCTGCCGCCATAGCTTTTGGGTCATCAAGGAGCTGGAGAGCAAGCATAAGCCCCATAACCGCCCCAACGAGCCCCATTGTAGGGCAAGTCTCTGCATACAGAATCCAAAAGTGCGAACAGCCGTGATAGTATTCCTCAAGCGTTTCAATCTGCACTTCCATATCCTCGCGCACAGCGTGAGCGTCCCGCCCGTCAATAATCATAGAGAGAGATTGACGCAAGAAATCATCTTCAATCTGTGCCGCCTTTCCTTCAAGTGCTAACACGCCGTCTTTTCTCGCAAGAGTGGAGAGCTCTACAAGCTGTCGTATAATTTCATTAATATTGACACCAGCTGAACCAAACACGATTTTTAACTCTTTAAGCGCACCTTTAACGTGTGAAGCGTGAGTGGCACTTGTAGCCGCACAAAGTGCTGTTGGGATAATAATAAGAGAGCTAATGTGAATGAGGTGTATAGGATTCCCACCTTCCAAAAAGTCCCCAATAGACAAACTTGCAATCGCCCCAATGAGTCCACCAATGGTCGTTAAGTCCATAAACACCCCTTTCTAATTTTGAGATAAAAAAGCAAAAGACATTCCTACTGCCTGAGTTTAAGCTGACGAATCCAAAAAGCCACATTGTGCTGCTCGTCTATAAGGGAAGTTTTATCGCCGTGCCCGGGATAAATCGTTTTATTGGTATCTGCGGAGAGTTCGCTAAAGCGAATGAGGGATTCTATCATATCACTTGTGCTTGAGTAGGGAAAATCACAGCGCCCAATAGAGCGATGAAAGATAAAGTCTCCGCTGAAAATTGCGCCTTCAATTTCTATAATCGAGCAACCGGGTGTGTGTCCGGGAAAATGCGAAAACATTACCTCCACATCTTTGAGGCAAAGTGTATCTGTGCCTTTTTCACACTTGCTTAGTATATCTGGCTCACTTGGAGTTACGCCTGTGCCAAAGCAGTCAGATTCTAACATAAAGGCATCAAGTGCTGGGGCGACAAGTGGCACATCGGGGAAGTGAGATTTAAGAATCTTATTGCTCCAAATATGGTCGAAATGCCCGTGTGTGTTGAGAAAGGCGAGTGGGTTGGGGCATTGCTCTATAACCCAATTATGCGCTCCAATTCCCGCGTCAATAACAATCTCTCCTTGAGGAAATTTGCAAATATAACAATTTGTTTGATACTCGCCAAAACTTCGAGAGAGAATTTCCACCGCAATTTTACCTTTTTGAGAATTGTGGGCTTCTGCGCGCCTTTCTCTTTCCATATTTTTTGCGTTCCACCACACGAGAATCGCGTGTCAAAAGCCCTTTTGGTTTCAAAATCGCTCTAAACGCAATATCATAATTATTAAGAGCCTTTGAAATGCCGTGTCGCAAAGCTTCAGCTTGAGCAGAATATCCACCACCAAGTGTAACAGCGTGAATATCTACGGATTTTTCTTGTTTGGTAAGGATAAGCGGCTGCATTACTTTCATTTTGATAGCTTCGTGCCCACCGAGCCAGTCATTAAGACTTTGTCCATTGATAGTGAGCTTGCCGCTCCCAGAAGTAAGCCAAACTTTCGCGATTGCTGTTTTTCTTTTTCCTGTTGCATAAACTTTTGCCATAGTATTCCTTATTTTGAGCTTTTAGCGACTTGAGCGCTGTGTGGGTGCTCACTGCCGCGATAAACTTTGAGTTTTTTAAGCATAGCTCGTCCAAGTTTGTTTTTGGGGAGCATACCTCGCACCGCAAGATGATAGAGTTTTTCGGGAGTTTTTTCTAACATTTCTTGAAGTGTTTTACTTTTAGTGCTGCCAAAGTAACCTGAATGCGTGAAGTATTCTTTGTCTTTGAGTTTCATACCTGTGAATTTTACTTCTGTGGCATTAATAATGACTACAAAATCGCCACAATCAATATGAGGTGTGAAACAAGGTTTGTGTTTGCCTCGTAAAAGAGTAGCTATTTCTGTGATAAGGCGACCAAAGACTTTATCTTTTGCATCAAGCACAATCCACTGACGATTGATGTCATTTTGTGTTGCTATTTTTGTCAATTCCATTATTTTCCCTTAGATTCTAAATAATTTTGGAAAGGGGATTCTAGAGTAAAAAAACTTAAATTTTTATTAACTTAAGCATATTTTAATGTAAGATACCAAAATGCTCTAAAAATTCATCATCTATATCATCAATAAGTCCCTTTTTCTTTAATGTGGCGATGACAGATGGGCTACAATTTGTATCTTGGGGCCACTCGCGCAGATGTCCATCACAGGTTGATTTATCGGTTGCATCAATAAAAACAAGATTTTCAACAATGAGAATATCACGTTTTGCGTCAATATTATTGACAATGCGCCAAGTAAGCATATAAGGGTTTGCAAGGTTATTTTTATGTGAATCTACAAAGATAATAATACTTAAGCAGTTTTGTAAAGCTTGAAAACCTTTAAGATTCTCATTTAAATCTGTAAAGAGATGACTTTGCTTTACCACACTTACAATACAAATGGGATTGGGCGTGTGAGTAAAATATTGCTTCAACGCATTAGCTTGAGGAAAAAGTGGAGCAAATTTTTCCCATAATTGCCCATCACTAAGAGCAGCAAATGAAGGCTTATGCACAGGTGTAATAGCTTCTACACCAAGTTTGCCTCCGTGGGCGAATTGTGGGCTTGAATGATCAAGTGCATCACAGATTCCCTCTGTAATAAGCAGATTATTAGGAGAGAAGCGCTCAAGTATGTAAGTGCCAAGCGCTTCATAATCTGTCAGTTCGGGTGCATTTTCATCAACAAAAATAGCGTGTTTTACAAAGCTCATTTGCCCCACTCCCCAAAAATTGTGCATAATTTGCTGTGCGTGGCTTGGATATTGAGGCTTGATTTTTGCAAAAATAAGATTATGAAAAACACCATTTTCAGGCATATGGTAATCAATCAAGCCGTGCGCAGTAGTTTGTAATAATGGCAAAAATACGCGCTCTGTTAAATAACCCATATATTTATCCTCAAGCGGAGGTTTGCCAACGATTGTGGCTGGAAAAATGGGTTTTTTCCGCATTGTGATTGCACTCACTTCAAGCACAGGATAAGGTTCAATGGGCGTATAGAATCCTGTATGATCGCCAAATGGTCCCTCATCTCGCATTTGTGTGGTATCTACCCAACCTTCAATAACAATATCTACATCATTTGGCACAAAGAGTGGGTTAGTGATACACGGGCAAAGCACAGGCTTTTTAGAGCGGATAAAGCCATAGAGCATTAGCTCAAAGATTCCCATAGGTAAAGGTGCCTGTCCGCACCAAATATACAGCGGATCGCCACCAAGTGCAATACTCACAGGCATTTTTTCTCCTGCTTGTTTATATTGATGATAGAAATGTTGAGAATCTTTATGTATCTGCCAATGTAGCCCTAAATGTTTTTCATCATAAACTTGCAGACGATACATACCTAGATTTTTTGCTTTGCCATCAAGGCTTTGGGTATAAACTTGCCCCATAGTGATAAATGCTCCGCCATCGTGTTCCCAAGTTGTGAGGATAGGGAGATTTAAAAGATTAATTTCTTCATTTTGAAAGATAATTTCTTGACATAAACCTTTGGATTTCGTGTATTTAGGAAAAACAAAGCGCAAGGTAGCAAGTTCTTGGAGCTTTTTTAGAATTGCTCTTGCACCCTTTGGTGGTTTAAGTGCAAGAAGATTCTGTATGTGTTGAGCAATATCAGCAATGGGTTTATCACACAAAAGATTAAGCCTTTTGTGTGAGCCAAAAATATTCATAAGCACAGGTATATCAAAGGTTTTTCCACTTTTGGCACAAATAGGATTTGTAAAAAGAAGAGCTTTGCTATTTGGCTTTTTTACTTCAAGGTAAGCAAGTTGTGGGATTTGCAGATAAATATCCAAAGGTTCATTAATGATAGTAAGTTCATTATGAGATTGTAAAAAGTCGATAAGTTTATGAGAATCTAAAGTCATATAAAGCTCCCAAGATAAATTACCCTAGCTCCTTGTGTCAAACACATCTAATGCTTGGCAACAAAGGACGCAATACATAATGTCATAGGGCAAATACGAAGATAAGATTCTAAAACTTTGCAAAATGTAGAATCTTAGAAATGCACACCAAGAAGAGCTTGTATACTTTGCATTTTTACTTCTTGCTTTGTTCCTTCAGTTTCTGGTTTTTGATAAGTATAAAGTACACCAAGAGAGATAGGAATCAAATCAAACTTAAGCTTTAAGCCTGCATTGTAAGCGGTGGTATCTTTATAAAATTTATTAAAGCTTGAATAATTCACTCCTACATAAGGTGTCAATCGCGCGACAAAAAGCCCAATATTATATCCCGCAGATACGCCATATTGCAAATTGCGATAGTTGGTATCTGAATTTGAATATGAATTAAAATCATATTTTACTTGTGGAGCTACCACAAAATCAAAAGCACCGAGCCAAATACGTCCAAACACACTATAATCTTTAAAGTTTGTATCAGCACTAGAAATAGTCTGTTTTGTTTGCCCTGCACCTAAACCAAATTCAGGGCTAATTTCAAACCCCATAATACTCGCAGCCTGTGTGTTCATAGCAAATCCTGCTGCAAAAAGCAATGAAAGTGAGAGTTTTTTCATTATATACTCCTTTTTATGAAATGAGTGCATATTATACAAAAATTAGCTTATAAATCAAATTTTAAAGAAAATTGGCTACGCAGTAGGGCATTTACAGATTTTTTATAGATAAATGCAAAATAAATATGAAACATTTTTACCAAGCCAATGCGATTTGGGGGTGCGATTCTCAAAAAGCGCGATATTTTTAAAATAATTTAAGATAAAATGAAACCACACTCACATCATTCAAGGGGGCAAAAATATGACAATCAATGACGCTAGAATGTATTTTAATCGTGAGCTTTCGTGGCTTAAATTTAATACGCGTGTGCTGAATGAGGCTAAAAATACAAATATTCCGCTTTTGGAGCGATTGAAGTTTGTAGCTATTTATGGCACGAATCTCGATGAATTTTATATGATACGCGTGGCAGGACTAAAGCGTTTGTATGCAAGTGGTATTACCGAGGTGGGCGCGGACAAACTCACGCCATTGCAACAGCTTAAAAGCATACGAGAATATTTAGACAAAGAAAAGGGCATACTCGAATCTGTGTTTAGAGAGATTCAGAACGGGTTAGCTAAGGAAAATATGCATATAAAGCAAGTGAGTGAGCTCAATACTGAGCAAAAGAAGCGTTTGCACGAGTTTTTTATAAACTATCTCTATCCTGTAATTGTGCCTGTGGCAGTTGATGCGACACATCCTTTTCCACATTTGAATAACCTTAGCTTTGCAATCGCACTCAAGCTTAAGGATACGCAAGATGGGAGTATCAAATTTGCAATGGTGAGAATCTCGCGCCTACTCTCGCGCTTTGTGGAAATAGAGAGTGGCATATTTGTAGCAGTGGAAGACATTGTGGGTGAGTTTGCGAGTGAGCTATTTGGGGAATATGAGATACTCAATTATGTGCCTTTTAGAATCACGCGTAACGCGGATATGGAGATTGAAGAAGAGGAAGCCGATGATTTTATTGAGATTATGAGTGAGGGGCTTAAAACGCGCAGAAAGGGTGAAGTAGTGCGCCTAGAAATCGGCGCGGATAAAGATAATAGTCTGCTTGAGTTTATTAATTCTCATCTTAAGGTAGATTCTAAAGATATTTATATTTATAATATTCCTTTGAATCTAAGTGGGTTGTGGGAGCTTGTAGGGAGCAAGGCTTATGCGCATCTTACCACCCCACCATTTAATCCAAAGACTCTGCCTCCATTGAATGGCAATGTCGATATTCTCTCGACTATGGAGAGCAACGATATTGTGCTTTTTCACCCATATGAGAGTTTTGACCCGGTGGTGAATTTCATTCAAAGTGCGGCAAAAGACCCAGATGTGTTATCAATTCGTATGACGCTTTATCGCGTGGGTAAGAACTCGCCCATTGTTAAAGCCCTTATTCAAGCTGCTGAAAACAATAAGCAAGTAACCGCGCTTGTCGAGCTTAAGGCGCGATTTGACGAGGAAAATAATCTCTATTGGGCGCATTCTTTGGAATCTGCTGGTGCGCACGTCATCTATGGTGTGCCCGGACTCAAAGTGCATGCAAAAATTGCGCTTGTGATTAAAAAAATCGGCAATACACTCAAAGAATATGTGCATTTAAGCACAGGAAACTACAATCCAAGCACGGCTAAAATCTATACCGATTTGTCGCTCCTCACTTGCAACGAGCATTTTTCAAAAGACGCTGTTAAACTCTTTCATAGCCTCTCTACCGGCTCATCTTATCGCACGAAGCTAGGACATCTTTTTATTGCGCCAACGCAGATTAAGACAAAAATTCTCGAACTTATCGAGCAAGAAAAGAAAATGGGCACGCAGGGACGTATTATTATGAAAGCAAACGCGTTTGTGGATATTGATGTGATACGCGCACTCTATGGGGCTTCAATGGCTGGAGTGAAGATTGATTTAATCGTGCGTGGTGTGTGCGCGTTGCGACCGGGCATTAAGGGCGTGAGTGAAAATATTCGTGTATTTTCAATTATTGGCAAATACCTTGAACACGCTAGAATCTATCATTTCAAAAACGATAAAGTGGGCGTGTATTTTGCTTCGGCGGATATTATGCCAAGAAACCTCGAAAGACGCGTTGAAATTCTCACACCTAGCCTCAATGAGCAAATGAGTAAGCGGCTGATGGAGATTTTACAAATGCAGTTGAGCGATAATGTACAGATGTATGAGCTTCAAAGCAATGGCGAGTATCATAAGGTAACAAATACGCAAAAGCCCTTTAGCTCTCAAATTGCCTATGAAGAGTATGTCAATGCGATTTATGGAGATTCTGTAAGTAATGATGAGGTGATAAAAGCAAAAAAACTTGCAAAAAGAATGCTTAAAGAGAGTTAAATACTCTGTGGCATAAGGCTATGAATGCGGCACTTGCCCTTAGTAAAGTTCTACTTTTTGGATTCTGAATCTAGAATGTAAAAAGTAGGCGGCTTAAGGTGAGGATAGCAAGATTATCTGCACTCCGCTCTTAGCGATAATTACCCTTTTCGCCTACGAGTATAACTTTTATTTGTGGGTCAAAAAATGCCTTTGACTGCATATTTTCATAGCCATTATGTCCCTCATTCCAAGTGAGAAGTGGTACATCAAGCCATTCGATATTATCAAAATAGCGCAGTGAAGCATTCTTTATAAAATCATAGAGATAGTAGGGAAAGCTAAGCGAGTTTATATTGCCACTCTCTATTATGTGTTTTAAACCCTGTATAATCTCCGATTTTTGCTCCTTTAGCTCTGCCTTGCTGTAATAAGGCACATAATAGCTACTCCAATATCCCTCTTTCTTAAAAATACCAAGAGATTTGTATTCGCTACTCTCTATAATAAGTGCAGAGTGGGGAATATGATATGTATCGCAGAGAGTATTAAGAACTTGAAGCGCATTCTCTGCGTTTTCTGGGGATAGATTCTTAAAATCAAGCCAAATGCGTGGCTTTATATCATTCCCCCCCCCCCCCAAGCTAAATCCACTATTTTGCATAGCTTCAAACATATCTTCGAGTTTGAGATTAATGCTTGACTTTTCCCCATCGTGCCCGACATCAAAATATGGTGTTGGAGATTCTAAAAAATACACATCGATTTCAAATCCCGCGTATTTGTCCTTAAAATCCATAAATTTTTGTATCTCATCGACACGATGAAGCCATATTTTGCTAGGATACATACCACTTTGGTTTAAAAGATTATCGTGTTTTAAATCTTTGTCATAGTCTTTGCCTGAAAATATTCTCATACGCTTGTCGTTATAGTCCTTGCTAAAGAGTGAGCGAGATTGTATAGAATCCTGTGCGCTTATATCAAACAAATCCAAAAAGGCGTGGATAAAATCATCACTCATAAAAGGCTTATCCTTGGCTTCTTGCACCTTTTTTACAATCTCTGGGTAATGAGACTTGAAACTCTCGCTCATATAAATCATAAAAGGCACTTCTATCATAAATCTTGAGCCCATACTCTCAGTGTGTCCCGCAAAATCCCTAAAGTCATACACTTCATCGCCGTGATCGCTAAGATATATTACGATGCTATCACTTTCCTTGAAGCGCTCTATAATCTCACTCACTACATAGTCATTATATAAAATTGCATTGAGATATTCTGTTTTTGTGCGTAGCTGTGCATTATTAAGTAATGTGTTAGAAATTGCGGGGTAGGGTGCGAGAGTGTGGAGATTGTGCGATATTAAATCCTGCGGAGTAAATACATCAAAGGCTTTTGGGTAGCGGTGAATATAGTGTAAATGTGTCCCCATAAGATGAAAGATATAGGTATTTTTAGAATCTGTGCTTTTTGCTTGAGATTTTATATCTTGCATATTGTCAAAAAGTGGAAGCAGAATTTCATCATAGGTTTCGTTCGTGTAGCTATCATTTATTGTAGCAAAGCGCGTTATATCTGCGCGAGTAGAAATCACCTCGGGGGCATTGCCATAGATTGAGATAACTTCTTGATTGCTAAGCCAATGTGTTTTATATCCTGCGAGCTTAAGTATATCGATGAGATTTTGCTGCTTAAACCACGGCGTTTGGTTGTTTTCATAGTTTTTGAAAGTCAGCACTTTTTCTAAGACTTGATTTGTGTGAGAGTGGGGTGAAATCACATCGCTAAAGACGATAAGATTACCGCTTTCTTGTAGCTTTTGTAGTTTTGGTGTGGTGGGTAGTGGGTAGTTGTAAAGCGACATATAATTTTTTTGTGTGGATTCACCTATGATAAGCACGATGTTAGGAAAAGTGCGCGTTGCGGCTATAGCACCTTGTGATTCTTGCAAGAAAGCATTGTAGTTTTTAGATAGTTCTTTATATTGTGCGATGTGGGATTGATTATTGATTGTGTTTGCTATACTATCGCCCCAGCGCATATAGGAGGATTTGCTGATGAGATAGACCATTATAGATTGCTCACTATATACGCGATAGAGTTTGAATCCTGCCCCTAAGAGACAGATGATACACACACAGAGTGCAAAGGCTTTACTAAGCGAGTTAGCTTTTACATTAGATTTTGTGTGGGATTTAAAGATATTTAGAATCTTTTCATAAGGTGCAAACAAAAATATGCCGCTACATAGGATAAAAAGTGCGATTACCCATATATTTTGCCTCCCATAAAAGGTAAGAAACTCTCTTGCCTCGTTTGGATTACTCGAAAAGAATATATCCACAAATACTGCATTAACAAAAGTATGAAAATGCGCGATGAGAAATGTATCCACACAGGCGATGAGAAACATCACACCTACAAGGAGCCAAGTAAGGAAGAGGCGCGGAAAGAGATTGATAAGATAAAAGAGCGGGAAGAGGAGCGAAGCATTAGTAATAATATTTTTTACACAGAGAGCAAAAATGCTTTGCGATATGTCATATGCCCCCCCCCCCGTTTAATTGCCACGAGAGGAAAGCATAAATAAATGCGTTGGCAAAAATGATATAAAAAAATTTTCTATCACATACAGATGTAAGGGCAGGGAGGGCATTCAAGCAATGAAGAAGAGACATAAAAACTCCTTTTTTAAGATGTAAAGAATTGTCGTAACGGGGCGGATTCTATCTTTAGAATCTAAATTGGCAAAATGTTTTTATTTTATACTTTGGTTTGCAAACTTTAGAGATTTATCTTTAAAGAGTTTGATTCTATTTTGTGAGTTGTGGAATCTTTGTTGTAAAAAAACGCTTTTTGATTTTTTGTATAAAAAAGAGGGAATAAAATATGTCAATATGAGTTTGTGGCTTTGCCACCGCATAATTACTCATTTTTTATTATTTTTAGAATCTAGCACTTACTTCTAGGGGACTTTCAATGTAGCCCACTTGGGCTTAATGAGCTTCCAAGGATACACCTTAAAAGCTAGATTCTAATCATCTATTACGCAAATAGAATCTGCAAGATTCTACACTTCCTCGCTCATCGCATTATGCGCTTTTTTTGCATTACTAAGCATTAGTTTAATGCGATTTTCTTGATTGACTTTTGTCGCGCCCGGGTCGTAGTCAATAGATACAATATTGCTTTGTGGATTGCGCTCTTTGATGACTTTCATCATACCGCGCCCCACGATGTGATTAGGCAGACAACCAAATGGCTGGGTGCAAACGACATTTTCCACGCCTTGTTCAATAAGCTCAAGCATTTCAGCAGTCAGTAGCCACCCCTCGCCCATATTCATTGCTTCAGATACATAGCCATCAACCATTTTCTTTGTGTGTTTAAACGCAGTAGGAGCCCTAAATACGCCGTGCTTATTGATTGCCTTAATCATATCAATTTGCTTACTTGCAAAAAACCAATACACCACACGATATATGAGTGTCTCCATAAGTGTGCCACCATACATTTTATTACCTACAATTGTGTCGTTAATGCAGTAAAGGCAGAAGTCCATAAAGCCCGGAATGACAACTTCGCAATTTTCGCTCAAAAGGAAATCTTCAAGGTTATTATTCCCAAGCGGAGAGAATTTGATATATATCTCACCAACGATTCCTACGCGCACCTTTTTTGTAGTATCTCGCGGGATAGAGGCAAAATCTTCAAGGATAAGCTTCATATCTTTTTTAAGCACACTATATTTTCTTAGTCCCTCGTTTGTGCCCTCACTCGTAATACGGCTCACCCATTTATCGACCATTGCATCGGTATCGCCTTTATTAATTTCATAGGCGCGACATTGGTTTGCGATATGCATAATCAAATCGCCATAAACGATAGCATTGAGAAGATTCTGTAACATTGGACGCGTAACGCTAAAGCCTTGACCAGATTCTAGTCCGCTAAAATTAAGCGAAATCACAGGGATAGAGCCAAATCCTGCTTTATTAAGTGCCTTACGCAAGAGGTGGATATAGTTACTCGCACGACAACCCCCCCCCGTTTGTGTGATGAGCAATGCGACTTTATCCAAATCCCATTTGCCGCTTTTGAGCGCATCAATCATCTGCCCAATCACAAGCAGGGCAGGGTAGCAAGTATCATTATGCACATTGCGTAAGCCCTCATCTACCACACCTTTGCCATCATTGTATAAAAGCTCCGCATTGTAGCCGTGTAAATGCAAGATTTTTACAAGAAGTTCAAAATGCACAGGCAACATCATCGGCACGAGGATTGTATGCGTTTGTTTCATCTCTGCTGTAAAAGGCACCTTCTTAAGTTCGCGCTTATTCTCTGGTTTGACGATAAGCGATTTAGTATCTGGCATTTGCCAAGAATTGATATGTGGGGTCATTTTTTGTGTCATAAGATTCCTTTATATTAAGATATTTTCAAGTATTTGTGTTTTTTCAAGCAGCACTTTTGTGTTTTTTTGTGCTTGTTTTTCTTCCATAGCTCCAAGCAATGAGCGGATTCTAATTTTCACTGCACCGAGATTGCTAATCTCATCAATCTTTAGCTGGGTGTAGAATTTGCCGTGAGATTCCAAAATCTCACGCACTTCATCGGTGGTAATAGAATCTATCCCACAGCCAAAACTTACAAGCTGCACGAGCTCGAGATTATCATCAGCGCTTACAAAGGCTGCCGCGTTATAAAGGCGAGAATGGTAGCTCCATTGATTGAGGATATGCAGCTCTCCCGCCTCTGCCAAATGATCTACACTATCCTCGCTAAGCACGACAAGCCCTAAAGAGTTAATCAGCTTGTCAATGCCGTGATTAATCTCTGGGTCGATATGATAGGGTCGCCCACATAGCACAATGGCTTTAAGTTTATTTGCTCGTGCAAAGTGCAAGGCTTTTTCTCCTTGCTCCTTAATATCGCTAAGCCATTCATTACGCACTTCATAAGCCTTATCCACAGCTTGTAAGAATGCCTTTTTATCCACACCAAGTTCTTTTTTAAAAAACTCAAATCCTTTTTTTCTAAAATCATCTTTTTTATGCAAACCAAAATAAGGATAAAAGAACTTGACTTCGCGCAACGCATCGACATTAGCATTAAGCAATTCCGGATAGTAGGCTACCACAGGGCAGTTGTAGTTATTTGTGCTTGAATCCTTATGCTTCTCATCACCAGCAAAACTATAACTCATACAAGGATAAAAGATTTTGTCCACACCTTTTTTGAGGAGATTCTCAATATGTCCGTGCAGGAGCTTTGCCGGATAGCACACAGTATCGCTTGGAATCGTGTGTTGCCCTAGTGCAAAGGTCTTGCGTGTGCTTACATCTGAAACAATGACTTCGTAACCTAACTCACTTAATAATGTATGCCAAAAGGGCAGATTCTCATACATATTAAGCCCGAGTGGAATACCAATTTTTCCTTTTGTGAGGCGAGATTTATCCATATTTTCATAGGCGCAGAGTGATTTAAGCTTGTTGAGCTTGTAATCATAGAGATTTGGCAAGAAAAGGAGTTTTTTAATGCCAAGTGGCTTGTCGCAGCGATTACCAGAGATAAATTTCTTGCCTTCACCGAAGCGGTTAATTGTCAAATGGCAGTTATTACCGCAAATTTTGCACACGCTCGCTGTTGCGGTATGCTTGAATTGTCCTAGTTCCTCTTTATTCATCGTGCTAGAATGCTCCAAACCTAAAGCCTTTGCATAGAGTGCTGCTCCAAAAGCCCCCATAAGTCCGCTGATTTTGGGGCGAATAACCTCGCGTCCAATTTCTTTTTCAAAGCTTCTTAGCACTGCATTGTTGAGAAATGTCCCACCTTGCACGACAATTTGTTTTCCTAAATCGTCTGCATCGCGTGCGCGTATAACTTTGTAAATAGCATTTTTTACCACACTCATAGAAAGTCCCGCACTAATATCCTCAATACTTGCTCCCTCTTTTTGTGCTTCTTTAACCGAGCTATTCATAAATACCGTGCAGCGACTTCCAAGCTCTACAGGGTGTTTAGATTCTAAACCAAGTTTTGAAAAACTTTGTATATCATAGCCCATAGATTTTGCAAAGGTTTCAATAAAGCTTCCACAACCCGAGCTACACGCTTCATTAAGCATTATAGAATCTATGGTTTGATTTTTGATATAAAAGCATTTCATATCCTGTCCGCCAATATCAATAATAAAATCTACCTTAGGATTAAAATATTTAGCAGCCTTAAGATGTGCCATTGTTTCCACAAGCCCCGCATCAAGATTAAATGCAGCCTTTATAAGCTCCTCGCCATAGCCTGTAACCGCACTTCCTTTAATGTTTATTTTATCACCAAAATGCTCGTAAATATAGGTAAGTTGAGAGCTAATGACAGCAACCGGATTGCCTTGATTAGAGTTATAGTATTGATATATGATTGCATTATCACTATCAAGCATAACGAGTTTTGTTGTTGTGCTTCCGCAATCTATGCCAATATAGACATCAATTTTTTGGTAATTATTTGCTGCATAGGCTTTGTCAATATTAATCTCCTTTACATTCGCACTTTCGTGTCGCGCAATAAATGTATCATAGTCAGCCTGTGAAGCAAAAAGTGGTTCGAGATATTTGTTTGTAGAGGCAGCATTTTTGCTTGATTCTAATGTTTGAATGAGTGAAGCACAGGTGTAAGTTTTTTCCAAATTACGTGCTTGGAGTGAGACGCCAATCGCTACCGCATATTGCGCAAAGTCTGGAAAAATGGCGTGTTCTTTATCAAGTTTTAAAGTTTTGGCAAATCGCTCCTGTAAGCCTTTATAATAAAAAAGCGGTCCTCCAAGAAAGAGAATCTTCCCTTCAATTTTGCGCCCTTGAGCTAAGCCTGTAATCGTTTGATCCACGACAGCTTGAAAAATACTTGCAGTAATATCTTCTTTATTGACACCTTGATTCAAAAGTGGCTGCACATCGGTTTTAGCAAACACACCGCAACGCGAGGCTATAGGGTAGATTTTTTGGCATTTGAGTGAGATTTCATCAAATTCCTCAGGGGTAATGGCAAGGAGAGTTACCATTTGATCGATAAATGCTCCTGTTCCACCAGCACAAGAGCCATTCATTCGCTCCTCTGTTCCTCCAGTTAAAAAAATGATTTTCGCATCTTCGCCGCCTAACTCAATGACTGCATCTGCATCAGGCACGAGATGTCTCACTGCCCCAGCTGTTGCAAACACTTCTTGCACGAAGTCAATACCCGTAGCTTTGCAGATACCAAATCCAGCAGAGCCAGAAATTGCTACTTTTAACTCTCTATTACCGATAATGTCTGTGATTTTTTGCACAATTTCTATACTTTTTTCACGCACCTTTGAATAATGTCGCTCATATACTTGAAACAACATC
Organism: Helicobacter sp. MIT 03-1616; assembly: GCF_000765685.2. NCBI lineage: Bacteria > Pseudomonadati > Campylobacterota > Epsilonproteobacteria > Campylobacterales > Helicobacteraceae > Helicobacter > Helicobacter sp. MIT 03-1616. Next base: position 121,398 of record NZ_JROY02000002.1, read on the forward strand.
TCATCGCCGTCCATTAGTGCGACTTTCGCAGTTGTGCTCCCTATATCAATCCCTAAAGTCAAGCTCATAAAAACCCCTAATTTAAAAGTCAAAAGCTTAAAAGAGAGTGAGTGTAACACAAAAAAATTAACAACAACATACCTCTAAGATATGCTCGTTAATGCGTATCCATGCCTCTGTTTGAGATGCAAGAGGTTTCTTGCATTTGTAGCAAAAAAGATTAGAATCTTGTAAAACAAGCAGTTCCCTTTGCCTAATTTCTGGGCGAGATTCTAAAAGATTTAGCCATTGGTGTGAAAACACATATACTTGTAAAGTGCTATCAATAGCCTCACCCTCGCGTAAAAATTTAAGAATCTCGCTACACATAGGGCAAAGATCAAGCGGATAATCATTATACAGCCCCACATCATTTAGCCCCTGCTTGATACTCACACTAAAGGCATTTTTATTACTAAACTTAGCGATATAATGCTTTGAATCAAGTGTGCGGGCTTTGTTTGCGAGATTAAAATCTTCGGCTATTTCGTTACATACGCAAAAATGCACCTTAGGTAGTCCATAGGCTTGAGATTGCTTATAGCTAATGCGATTTTCGTGTAAAAATACTGGCATAAGCACACCATCACTTAAAAGCGCGTAGATAAAATAATGCCCAAAAATCACATCTAGGAGCGCGACATTTACGCCATAGCTATAAAGTGCATCTTGCAGGGTATCTTTAATCACATCTTTTTGTGTGTTTTGTAGTGATTGTAAAGTCTTAGGCAGGAGCATTCAGCGTTTTATTCCATACTTGCTTTTTCGATAATGTCACATAAAATATGTATAACAAGGATATGTAGTTCTTGAATTCTAGGCGTGTCATCACTTGGCATAATGAGATTAATATCACTTGTTTGATTGAGTTTGCCACCATCACGCCCGCTTAGCCCGATGATAGCACAACCCATATCACGCGCTACTTTCGTGGCTTGAAGCACATTTGCAGAGTTTCCGCTCGTAGAAATACCAAAAAGCACATCACCTTTTTTTGCTAATGCCTCTACTTGACGAGAGAATACAAACTCAAAGCCATAGTCATTGCCAATAGCGGTAAGTGCAGAGGTATCCACGCTAAGAGCAATGCCTGCGATTCCTTTGCGCTCCCTTTTGTATCTACCGGTAAGTTCAGCGGCAAAATGTTGGGCATCAGCAGCACTGCCTCCATTACCACAAATAAGAATCTTTCCACCTTGCGCAAGAGATTGTGTAAGTAAAGAAGCAGCCTTTTGTATCTGCTCTGTGAGTGAAAAAATTTTTTGCACACTTTGTAAATGAGCGTTGAATTCAGATTCTATAAATGTCTTCATTTTTTGTCTCCTTTAATATTTTCTATGATTTGTGAGCTTGAGTAGCCCTCCACAAAGTCAATCAGCACGACTTCCTTTGCAAATTCACTCCCCACGACTTCCTTACCACGATAATCGCCGCCTTTGACAAGCACATCGGGGAGAATTTTCTTAATGAGATTAAGCGGTGTATTTTCGCTAAAGCTTACCACATAACTCACGCATTCAAGCCCAGCTAACATAAAGGCGCGCTCTTGCAGGATATTTATAGGGCGAGATTTACCCTTGAGGGCTTTTATCGAGCTATCATCATTGAGCCCCACAATCAACACATCGCCTAGTTCGCGTGCGTGATTTAAGTAAGTCAAATGCCCTCTGTGTAAAATATCAAAGCAACCATTAGTAAAGACAATCTTGCTTCCCTTGAGGCTTTTAAGGACATTAGGGAGGGAATCTTGTGTGATGATTTTAGATTCTATATGTTGTTGCATATTCGCGGTTTGTGTATGGAGATACTCCACTATCTCATTATGTGTGGCTACCGCGCTTCCCACCTTGCCTACCACCACTGCAGCAGCAGCATTTGCAAACTCTGCAGCCTTTATGATATTGTAGCCACTGCTTAATGCAAAACCCAATGCGGCGATAACGGTATCACCAGCTCCTGTTACATCATAGACCTCTTTTGCGCGTGTGGGAATGCGCTCCATAGTGTCGTTTTCAAATATGCCTATGCCGTCCTCGCTTAGGGTGATGAGCGAAATATCAAGCTCACATTGATTTTTGAGAGCCATACCCGCGCGAATGAGTGAATATTCATCATTTATTGTTATGCCTGTGGCGATCTGTGCCTCTTTTTTATTGGGTGTAAGCAAGGTTGCCCCGCGATATTTGCTATAATCCTGCCCCTTAGGGTCGCACAAAACAGGCTTTGAATGTTCCTTAGCATAAGTGATAATAAACTGCGTGAATTCCTTACTCAAAAGCCCTTTATTGTAGTCCGAAATAATCACACAATCCACTTCATCAAGCACGGCGTGGAGGCGATTTATAATATCATTTTGCATATCTGAATCTATAGGCATTTTGCTCTCTCTATCCACGCGTAATACTTGTTGATTTGCTATGACTATGCGTGTTTTTTTGGTCGTGGGGCGTGAGGTATCAACAAAGAGATAAGAAATATCCACGCCAATAGATTCTAATTTATCCCCAAGCCACAACCCTGCATCATCATTACCCACAATGCCACACACAAAGACTTGTGCATTCAAAGCAATGAGATTATGCACGACATTACAAGCTCCTCCAAGCCGATTACTCTCATCTTTCACATCAACGACTTGCACAGGGGCTTCTGGAGAGATACGCTCACAACTTCCCCATATATAATGGTCAATCATCAAATCCCCAACCACGAGGATTTTAGGGTGCTTAGATTCTAACATTTATCTACTACTTGCAAAGATTTCTTGAATCCTAGGGATATAGGCTTGTATGCCCTCTTCAAGACTAAATCGTGGCACATAGGATAAAAACTCTTTAGCTGAGGTAATATCTGCTTCTGTATGTTTTTGGAAAAAACTATAAGGATTATCGATATATTCTACCTCAAAATCGCCCAAACCTTTTTTTAAGCACTCTATAATATCATTAAAACTTCTCGCCTCGCCACTACCGACATTATAAATACCGCTCTTTGGAGATTCTATCGCCTTGACATTTGCCTGAATCACATCTTTGATAAACACAAAATCCCTCTTTTGTTCGCCATTTTTGAATAACCGCACCTTTTTATGTTCGAGGGCTTGGAGTGAGAGCTGGAGTATCATTGAAGCCGTCTTACCTTTATACAGCTCCCTGTCACCATAGACATTAAAATACCTTAAGCCGATGATTGGATAGCCCGGGTCTTTTTGTAAGAGATTCCTCACATATTCGTCCATACAAAGTTTTGAGTAGCCATATACATTCTCTGGCACTTCGCCACTGCCTACGATATTTGGTGCGCTTGAGTTGCCATAAGTCCCCGCAGATGAAGCATAAATCATTATGGCTTGACAAGCATTTGCTAAATCGATGAGGTGTAAAAATGCTTCATAATTTGTCTCCATTACGAGTTTTTGGTCTTGCACTGTTGTATCTGAAATCGCTGCTTGATGAAAGATAATATCAAAGTCATATTCTTTGAGTTTTTGCAAATCATTTGGATTTGTAATATCTCCTACAATAATTTCGCCTTTAAATCCTATAAGATTCTTAAAATGCCCTAATGAAGTGGGATTGCCACTTGGGAAACACTCACTTGTGCGAAATTTATCGAATACATACACCTTAGCGAGGGGGTGTTTGTTTTGAAAATAAAATGCGAGATTGCTTCCTATGAATCCAGCCCCGCCCGTAATGAGAATCTTTTTCTCCGCTAAGTCGTCATAGATGTATTTCATACTAGCTCCTTTTAGCCTAATGTGTCTATTATACTATGTAGTTCTTGCAAAGTGGCAATTTTTTGGATATTTTGCAGTGTTTTGTCCGCTACTTCCGCACTTCCTAGTAAAAATTTCCCATTTATTCCCGCATTTTGTGCGCATTCCATATCTGTGATTTTATCCCCTACGAAAAATGATTGCGATAAATCAATGCGAAAATCTTTGCAAGCAGATTCTATCATTCCTGCCTTTGGTTTGCGACAATCACAATTTTGGCTTGGCAAATGTGGGCAGTGGTAGATTCTATCAAAAGCAAAGCCAGTTTTTTCCTTTATAGAATCTTGCATAAATTGATGAAGTTTTGCCAAATCAGCTTCACTATAATATCCCCGCGCAATACCAGATTGATTGGTAATAACAAGGAGCAAATAATTTTTAGACTTAAGGAGCTTTAGCAGCTCAAAAAGCCCATCATTAAAGAAAAAATCCTCTATTTTATACACATAGCCATTGTCTTTATTGATAACGCCGTCCCTATCAAAAAACGCACATTTTTGCATAAATCCTCCTTTATAATTGTGAAAAATGAGAACTAGAATCTAGATTCTAAAATGTCAAAAAGCCTAGCATTTTGCTTGCCTTATACATTTCATACGCACCAAAGATTATCATCATTATCGCGCTTAGGCGCAAAAATAGTGCGCGTTTTTGCTGAATACTCGCGCTTATAAGCCCCAAAAACAAAAGTGAGGGCATAGCTGTTAGTCCAAAAATACCCATAACAATTGCGCCATTTACACCATTTCCTGCTATTGCTGCAGTGAGTAGAAAATAATACACAATGCCACAGGGCAGTAAGCCATTGAATAATCCTAGCACGAAAAGTCGCCATTTTGAGCTTTGGGCGATGAGAGGGCGCATAAAGATAAGGATTTTTGAAGGGATAGAAAATCTCATCTTTGTATATTGTGTAAGATTCACAAAATTCCCCACTACCAATCCATATATGACAAGCAAAGCCCCCACAACAAGCAAAGCACCGGATTTTATATTCTCATTTGGCATAGCTACATAGCCTAGAGCACCGATAATGAAGCCTAGAATGCAATAGGTTGTGATTTTGCCACAATGATAGGAGAGATGAAAGGGGAGTTGATGTAAAAAGGCGAGTTTAGAATCCGCACATTTAGAATCCTGCGAGGCTTTGGGTAAAGAGGCACTATAAGCTAAGACTATGCCTCCACACATACCTATGCAATGTCCTAATGCTGCAAAAAAAGCAATACTCGCTAGTGTGGCAATCTCAATGTGTTCCATTTGAGTGTCTTAAATAAAGAGTGAATTTACACTTTCATTATGATAGATTCTGCGAATAACTTCAGCAAAGAGTGGGGCGACATTTAGCACCTTGATTTTTGGGTGAGAGTTGCGCAAGGGTATAGAGTTTGTAACCACCACTTCATCAAGTGAGCTTTTAGCTATGCGTTCAAGTGCTAGACCACTTAGCACGGGGTGTGTGCCTAGTGCCATTACACTTTTTGCCCCACGCTCTTTTAGCGCGTCTGCTGCTTTACACATCGTCCCCGCCGTATCTATCATATCATCGACAAGAATTACATCTTTGCCACTGACATCGCCGATAATATTCATTACTTCGCTTTCATTTGCTTTCTCGCGCTTTTTATCTACTATGACTAAGTCCATACCCATTTTATCTGCAAAGTATCGTGCCCGAGCTACGCCACCAATATCAGGCGAGGCAATAATAGGATTCTCAAAAGACTTTGTGCGTAAGTAGTCTGCAAACACAATCGAGCCATAGAGATTATCCACAGGAATATCGAAAAATCCTTGAATCTGCCCTGCGTGCAAGTCCATCGTAATTACGCGATGCACACCGCTTTGTTCAATGAGGTTTGCTACAAGCCTTGCGCTAATTGGCACACGAGGTGAAGCCTTTCTGTCTTGTCTTGCATAACCAAAATATGGAATCACTGCGTTTATGCTGTTTGCTCCACTTCGCCTAAGTGCGTCTGTGATTATAAGAAGCTCCATAAGATTGTCATTTGTGGGCGCACAGGTGGGCTGAATAATGAAAATATCCTTGCCACGCACAGATTCATCAATACGCACACTAATTTCGCCATCACTGAAGCGATTAATACTTGCTTTTGAGAGGCTAACATCGAGGAACTTTGCAAGTTCATTGCTAAAGAGAGTGTGGGCTGAACCGCTAAAAATTTTGAATCCGCGCATATATCGCCTTTGTAAAGTGGAATAAAACTCGCATTATAGAAAAACTCATTTTATGTTTGGCTTATTTGAGATTCAGATTCTCTAAATAGCACTTGAGAAAAAGCTCGATTTTCCCTTGTGTCAAAAGTCGCGGATTGATAGCGTTATTAAGATTTATTAGTATTTCACTGCGCGTCCTATCGCGGATAAAATGCCTTGTTTGCACGATGTGGCAGAGTGAGTGTGGAATTGCCTCTAAGATTGCCTCATCAAAGTTGTGGATTCTATAAATATCAATAATCTCGTGAGGATTTTTGCTTTCATCATTATATTCTTCAAGTGTGAGTTTGAAGCTTACAGGGGCAATTTCGCTATATAGATTTGAACCCTTAATACTTGAGTAATAAAATAGAATCTCTTTGCCTTGATTATAAATCTGCGTAGTGCTTTTGGCAGAGCGCAAAGTCCGCGCATCAAGCGAAGAATGCTGTTGGGCTAGAAATACTTTAAGTTTTTTTGAGAGTGGCACGAGTGCGTAAGAATCCCCATACATTTTAAACATCGCATCATCTTTTTGTAGCACAAATACCACGCCTTCATCGACATATACTTCTTTATCCTCTCGTTTATTGGCTGTGGTTTGCGTATGTGAATGCGCTTCAATCGCGCTAGATTCTACAAGGTTGTGTGTGGGTTCATTTACAGAATCTTGCGTGGTAAGCGGAGATTTAGCGACAGAGTTTATTTCCTCCTTATTCGCGTTTGTCTTTGCTAATAGGGCTACAACACAAAAAAGTAGAATGTATATAATCTTATACATCAGGATTCCTTTGTATTTTTATCAAGCTAAAGCCAACTTTGGCTACCATATCATTTTGTAAAAAGTATTTTATCAAAAAACCTTGTATAGTAGCATAATTTAAAGGATACAAATGAAAAGCATTGCAATTTTAGGCAAACCCAATGTTGGCAAAAGCTCACTTTTTAATAGATTGATTAGGCAGCACTTGGCTATTACTTCGCCTGTGAGTGGCACAACGCGCGATGTGAAAAAGGCACATTTTAGCATTAGTGGCGTTGAAGTGGAGATTATTGACACAGGTGGGCTTGAAAAGACACAAGGGCTTTTTGCTAAAGTAAGTGAATATTCTAAAAAGGCTGCATTAGTGGCGGATATGGTGCTATATATGGTTGATGGAAGCATTATCCCACAAGATGATGATATAGCTTATTTTCGCACATTACAGAGAGAGAAAAAGCCACTTTTGCTTGTCGTAAATAAAGTAGATAATGATAAAATCAAGCAGAGGGCGTGGGATTTTAGCGTCTTTGGAGCGCAGGAGATGTGCTTTATTTCTGTGCAACATAATCGTGGCATAACTCTTTTACTTGAGAGTATTTTTGATATATTGAATCTTGCCAAAGAGCAGCCTTTGGGAGAGCATTTAAAGGAACAACTTGAGGATATAGATGAGAGTTTGGAGGAGTTTTTAGAATCTTTGGATTCTAAGCCGCAAGAGGAGGATTGCATAGCGGTTGGGATTATTGGACGCGTAAATGTCGGCAAGAGTTCACTTTTGAATGCGCTTTTAGGCACAGAGAGAAGCGTAGTGAGCGAGGTAGCTGGGACAACTATCGACCCTGTCGATGAGGAGATAATGCTAGAGGATAAAAGAGTGAAATTTATCGATACAGCAGGGATTAGGAGGGCAGGGAAAATAGAGGGTATTGAAAAGTTTGCCCTCTCTCGCACAAATGCAATGCTTTCTCAAAGCCATATTGCGATTTTAGTCCTTGATGCAAGTGAGAGTTTTGTCGAATTAGATGAAAAAATTAGCTCTCTTATTCCTAAACACGCTTTGGGTGTGATTGTGGTGCTAAACAAATGGGACAAAAAGTATAAAGAATACAAAGAAATAATCCAAGAATTTAAGCATAGATTCCCTTTTCTCTCTTTTGCACCGATAATGACACTAAGTGCGCTTAATGGGCGCAATATCAATAAGTTGAAAGTGGAGATTCTAAAAGTATATGAGCGATTTTGCTTTAGAATCCCAACAAGTGCGCTTAATGATGTTATCACTAAAGCCACTGCCGCACATCATATCCCAAGCGACCACGGCAAAATAGTAAAAATTTATTATGCAACACAATATGATGTGAAACCCCCGCAAATCGCCCTTGTAAGCAACCGCCCAAATAGTTTGCACTTTAGCTATAAGCGATATTTGATTAATGTATTACGTAAGGAATTTGATTTTAGCGGTGTGCCTTTATTTTTGAGTGCTAAGGCAAAGAATCAAAACGATATGGAGCAAGAGGATAAGACACAAAATGAACAAGAGCGCATAGAACAACATATATCAAAGCAAGATACCAAGGAGCAAAAAGCCTCTAAAAAGCCTAAAGTTTCTAAGATTCAAAAAACTAAGCCACATAGGCGCGGAGACAAGAATACAAGGTATTAATTTGCTACAAAGCGCAAAGAATAAGGGGCACAATAAATCTTTACCTGCTCTTAAATGGGGTGTTTTGATAAAATATTCAAATGCGCTACAATTCGCATACTACAAAACTATTTTTATTTTTCATTCCTTATTTTTAATAGGTTTCTCTCACATTTAAGATTCAAAAAGCTTCCTTAGCCGCTCTTTGCCAAACTCCACACCGGGTTGGTCGTAGGTATTAATCTCAAAGATATTACCCACACACGAAGTGAGTAGCTCAAAATACGCGATGAGAATCCCCACACTTTCTTCGCTAAGCTTCATTACTTTAATGCAATCACTCATAATCCCCTCATTCTTTATGCTTTGCATTGTCGCAATGCGCTGCTTGTCAAGCAATGTCGCAAAGCCCTCGCCATTGACAAAATTTGTAGATTCTAAAAATGGAATCTCAAGCTTTGGGATATTTGGTTCAAGGCTATGCGTGGGGTCAAGGCTAAGAAAAGTTATGCTCTTATCACGCACACCCTGCACGATGAGTTGCAAGAAAGAATGCTGGTCAATGCTACCAATAAGCGCAATAGGCGTAAGCCCGACATTCTGCCCGTGCGCATTGATTTTACCTAGACTTTCGCCCCACAGCTGCACATACCACGCATTAAAATGCGTAAAAAGGCTAGAATACGAGAAAAGCACATTCATCGGCGTTTGCTTGGCATTGAGCGCATAAATCAATGCTTTATGCAAAATATGCTCCTCTTTGCGTTCAAAAAAACGCTGTATGAGCTGCGCTGCCCCTTGTAATAATGCGCTCACATCAAAGCCTAAAATCATCAAAGGCAAGATTCCCACCATACTCAAAACCGAAAACCTCCCGCCCACATTAGGCGCGATATTAAAATACTCTATGCCCTCACTCTGTGCGAAAGACTGCAGCGGCGAGTCTGTATCGGTAATGGCGAGTAAATGCCGCTTTGTGCTAGAATCTGCAAGTAAATGATATTTATACAGCACATATTTAAGGAGCGAGGAGGTTTCAATAGTTGTGCCTGATTTTGAAATCACAATAAAAAGCGTGTTATCCCGCTCCACATCTTGCAATGTTTTAGCGATATTTATCGGGTCTGTATGCTCTAAAAAAAGCAGTTTGAGGACATTTCTATGCGGCAAATGCTCAAGCATAGAATCAATGGCTTTAAGCCCTAGTGAGCTACCGCCAATACCAATAATGACGAGATATTTTAATGTGTCTAAAAATGCCCGCTCACGCTCACAAAATGCTGCCGCTACTGCAAATGCACTCTCATCAAAGGGGAGCTTATAATAACCACTTTTACCCTGCAAATGCTCATTTTTTATGCCTTCAAAAACAGAATCTGCACGACTTTTTACTTCCTCACTCACCTCTAAATCAAAGCTAAACCTAACCACAATTCCCCCCAAATGCCATTGTTTATAGTCCCTTGCACACAAACGCACTCATATCAATAAGGCGGTGCGTATAGCCCATTTCATTATCATACCACGCAAGCACTTTTGCGCTTTTGTCAATCGCCACGCATTTATCCGGCACAATCACCGCACTCGCCGCACAGCCGATAAAATCACTTGAAACCCTGCTTTCATCATCAACGATGATAAGCCCCTTAAGCGCACCATCAAGAATTGTGCCATTTTGTGCGTTATAAAATGCCTCATTCACTGCCTCTTTGCTTACTGCGCTTTTAAGATTCACGCTTAAATCCACCAAGCTTACATCAGGTGTTGGCACACGCACAGCAATACCATTAAGCTTACCTGCTAAATGCGGTAGCACAAGCCCGATAGCCTTTGCCGCACCTGTGCTTGTAGGAATTATATTTTGCGCAGCCGCACGAGCGCGGCGCAAATCTTTATGCTTGACATCAAGGAGATTTTGATCATTTGTGTAGCTGTGGATTGTTGTCATCAAGCCATTTTCAATGCCAAAAGTAGAATCGAGCACTTTCACAATGGGAGCGAGACAATTTGTCGTGCAAGAAGCATTTGAAATCACACTTTCACCATTGTATTGCGTATGATTGACGCCATAGACAAAAGTAGGCGTATTATCCGCAGGAGCAGAGATTATCACGCGTTTAATATTGCCTTTTAGATGTGTGCTTGATTTTTCTAAAGCATTAAATTTCCCGGTGCATTCAATCACGCCCACTGCTTCGCCAAAATCAAGATTGAGCGGGTCTCTATCGCTTAGGATTTTCACATTTTTGCTTTTACCAATGCGGAGTGTGTTTTCACTCATTTTTTCAACATCATAGAATCTATGCACCGAATCATAACGCAACAAATGCACGAGCGTATCAATATCAGCCGTGCTATTCATCGCAACAAGCTCTATATCATCACGTTCCCCAATAATCCTAGCCGCACAAAGCCCAATGCGCCCTGTGCCATTGATTGCAAGTTTGATTGCCATATATGCTCCTTGAAATATCGTAAAATATAAAGTGCAGATTCTAGCATAAAAAAAGCTATTGTGTGATTTGCGAGACTTGATTTATGGCATATAAAAATGTAAAATGCGCCTTTTGTCTCTTAAGGCTTCTTGTTACTCATTCTCATTTGTCCTCGTAGCTCAGCTGGATAGAGCACACGATTCCTAATCGTGAGGTCGCGCGTTCGAATCGCGCCGGGGACACCACCAAAAAACTTAAATTAGATTCTAAAATGCTAAATTGTAAAAACAGCCCTTTTGCCTTATGCTCTATTTGTTTGGGATTCTTGATGGCAAATGGATAAAATTTGAGGGACTAAGGCGTATGCAAAAAAAACAAAAGAATAGGTAGCGCAAATAAACAATGCTCTTAAAATGAGGATAATTGCGACACATAGTTCAATCCAAACGATACTCAAAGCCCAAAAATCTTGGCAAAAGTAGAGTGTATTTTTAAGCAGAATTTAAGTGGGGGGGGGTATAATATCGCTTTATGAGCAAAAATCAAGGGGATTTTGATGAAAAAGCGATATTATTTATTTTATTGTGCTTTTATGATTGCGCAGATTCTAAATGCGGAGAGTTTAGATGAGAGAAAAGCAGCACTTGAGCGGCAAATTCGCGAGATTGAATCTCAACAAGCCCAACGAGCTATAGAGGAACAAAAGAAGCAAAAAGAAGTAGAAGAACTTGAGCAAAAACTCAAAGCACTTCAGTATTCCTACCCTAAAGAAAAATCGCAGAAGAATCTTGTGCAGCAGGATTTTGCACAAAATAATAAAATCACACAAGAGCTTGATAAAGATGCTGATAAGATGTTTGGAAAAAATCGTAGCGGTGTGTTAATAGGTATTAGCGCAGGGCTTATGCCTATGGAATATCAAACTTTATTACATTCTGTAAAAGGCGATTTGGGTGTTGGCGGAGCAAGATTGGGCTATCAATATTTCTCTCACAATAATAGCATACTTGGCTTTAGAATCTATGTTGATTCACATATTGGTAGAGGGCAAACAGAAAATACTTTAACTCAAATAAAACAAGATTTTATGGCGTGGAATTTTGATGTGCTTCTTGATTTCCGTATTCCTAATACTTATAGTTATATTGGACTTTTTGGTGGAGTTGGGCTTGGAAGTTTAAATTTTGAAACTACAGATATATTAGACTATGCATATTTAAAAGGTGGAAGAAATTTTTATAATTTTGGCTTGGCTTTTACCGGTGGTGCAAAGCATCGTTTGGAGCTATATTGTAAAATGCCTATAAAGTCAAGTTATAATGAGAATTTTTATTGGAAAAGTTCAATGCTCGCAAGCATAGCCTATCAATATACTTTTTAATAAAATAATGACATCTTGTTACTATTGAGTTACTTGCGCGTATTACAATGGCATTTCAATAACAATTTGTTATTAATATTTTTTATTAGGAGTTGAATTATGTTAGTTACAAAACCAGCACCAGATTTTACAGCGGAGGCAGTAAAGGCAGATGGCACTTTTGAAAATAGCTTTAACCTTTATCAAAATCTTGGCAAAAATGGTGCAGTAGTATTTTTCTGGCCTAAAGATTTTACTTTTGTATGTCCAAGCGAAATTATCGCATTCAGCAAACGCGTAAAAGATTTCAAAGAACGCGGCGTGAATGTAATAGGTGTATCAATAGATTCTAAAGAAGTGCATTTTGCGTGGAGAAATGTCCCTGTGAATGAAGGTGGGATTGGTGCAGTGGAATTTCCTATGGTATCTGATATTACAAAACAAATCTCTCGTGATTATGATGTGCTTTTCAATGGTGCAGTAGCACTTCGCGGTAGCTTTTTGATTGATAAAAACAAAGTAGTGCGCCACGCAGTGATTAATGATTTACCACTTGGACGTAATGTTGATGAAATGATTCGCATGGTTGATGCAATGTTGTTTGTTGAGGAACACGGCGAAGTATGCCCTGCAGGTTGGAACAAAGGTGATGCGGGTATGAAGCCTGATGCAAAAGGTGTAGCAGATTACCTTGCTAAAAACGCTGATAAGCTTTAACTTTTATTATCTCAAGCCTCTATCTCTCCTAAATTGAAGGGGGCTTGAACTTATAATTATTGCTCTTTTTTATTCTAACACTACAAAAAGCATTTCATTTGTTTGTGCTTTTGCTCTAAAGTTTGATTGTTTGCGAGTTTATATACAATATCATCAAGCAAGATTCTGTCATTGAGTGCAAGTTTCTTGTGTTGCTTTTTATACTTTGCGGAAGTGTGGATTTCAAACATTTAAGAATCCATAGCCTTTTTGTAGCTTTCAAAATCCTTAAACTTTTCTACCTTGCCTTGCCTTACTTCTTTGATTGTTTGCTTAAGGGACTTGCTTAATTCTTTGTCTTGTTTAATCTTGAGCTTCGCCCCTGATGCCTTAGCCATATTTTAAACGCTTTGATTAAATCCTCATTAGTATTTTCCACACTCAAGTTTATAGTCATATTTACTCCTTATGCGTTGATTTTATATTATACACAAATGAAGTTTTAAGATTCTATAATACGTATTTCTGCTTGGGTGAGATTATACAACTCATACACCAAAGAATCAATGCGGGATTCTAAAGCGGCAGTGTCAAAGGTGGAATCTTTTGCCTTAAGTTTTAGAATCTCATCTACTAAAGCGATGATTTGATTTGCGATGTTTTGGTTTGCCTTTGTGATTTTGGGAAAACTAAAACAATCAATGTAGATTGGCATAAGTCTTATAGCACTCCCGCCTAATTTTGTGCTTGATTTTTCAATAAAAAACCAAAAAAGCTTAGAGTTTAAAACTCCTAGAATAAGCTTTTCAATTTGTTTATAGTTTTCTTTTAAGGCTACATTGTGAATGCTCGCATTATGGAATATTCCCACATTATCAAAACCAAATCTTGGATAATTTAGTAAATCTGGTATCATAATTTTGGCAGCTTTATAAGTGTGAGCGTTTCTTAAAGCTGAAAATTTATAATAATTTTGCTCATCTATAACTATTTTTCTTTGGAGCAAAACTGACTTTAAATTCTCTAAATATTTATAAGCAAGTGGGTAATCGCTTTGGAGTGTATTTTTATTTATTAAAATATTTTCTTTATCGTAAGGATATAAAAGATATTTTGTTGCCTTGCAGTATTCAAACCTTTTAATATCCTCACCATAGCAAAATGGCACTAAAACTTCTTTTTCTATATGGAATCTTCCAAATTCGTTTTTTACTTCTATGGTATTTTTATTATCTGCGATAAAATCAAATAAAAATACCTTATCATTTCCTGTTGATGAGCCTTTAGCAATTTGAGCTATACTAGAGAATTTTAAAGGAAATGATTTTAGCTTAGAAACAAGGTTCGTTGTGTTATCCTGCATTTCAAATCTAAAATAGTCTAAATTTAGGTTTGATTGAGGCTTTAAAAAATACTTACTTGAGATTATTGTTTCTATATTGTTTTTAAAAGAATCCATTAGTTCTTGCGAGATTTCACAACATTTTATTTCTTGTTTATATTGATAATTGGCTACTTCAATAATGCTAACATCAACACTTGCGGAATCAAAAACTTTAACACCACTAAAATCAATATAGCTTTCTATGAAAGATTTTTCTAATAAAAATTTTTGCAAAGGTTTCCCATATCCAGCTTTTACCCATTTATTAGAAGTTACAAAAGTAAATCTAGCATTTTGCGCTAATAGCTTAAAGGCTAACTCAAAAAAATATACATAAATATCAGCTGCCCCATCAAAGCACTTGTAGTTTTTTAGTTGTGGCTTTAAGGAAGTAATTGCTTGTTGCCTAATATACGGCGGATTGCCAATGACTAAATCAAAGCCTTTGAAGTCGCCATTGCTATCTAGCACTTCGGGGAATGCAAATCGCCATTCAAAAGTTGCTTGGTTTTGAAACTCCTCATAAATTCGCATAAGTTTTAGGATATTTTCTAGCTCTTTTTGCGGAATCTCTCTTTGTGCGCTTCTCTCAAAATTTACGCTTTTATGAAAGTCAAAAGACTCCGCATAAGATTCTATATGAAATCTAGTCTCTGGCTCTAATTGTGCGAGATTGATATAGCCATACTGATAGAAAAATTCCTTTAGGGCTTGATGGAAGTTAATGTATTCATCGCAATTTCGCTTAAAAAGTGCGCAAAGAAAGTGGTAAGCCTCCTCATAGCCCATCTTGTGGATTTGCGCGGATTGTTTATCGTGTTCGTTTTTGTATTTTCGCGCATTTTGGCTCATTTCTTGGAATTTACTTTGCGCCTTTTTCTTTGTGTCTTGGATTTGGCTCATAAGGCTTTGGTGTAGGAATAAATCCCTTTTTTCAATAGCCTTTGTAAGCCTTGATTCTAGCTTGTGCGTGAAATTATCTAAAGTGATGTTGGTGTCAATGTTTGAGATAAGCGAGTTTCCGCACTTAATGTTTATATCAATATTTGGCAAAGTTTGGAGCTTGTGGGTTTTGGAATCTTTATCTTTTGTGAAGTTCAAGTAATAGGCGTTTTTAAGTAGCTCTATCCATAGGCGAAGCCGCGCGATATTGCACGAGTTGGGATTAATATCCACGCCAAAGAGATTATTTTCAATAATAGATTTTTTAAGCGTAAAAAGTGCCTTTTGGATTGCGTGATTAGAATCTTGTGCGCTTGCAGGTCTCTTGTAGGCGAAGTTTTCTTTACCAATTTGAAGGTGGATTTCATCATCTTTTATCTCTAAATGCTCACAATCAATCTCTAAAAGCCCGAGTGTATAGTAGATATTTATCATCTCGCTAAGGGCGGAGACTAGAAAATGTCCGCTTCCAACTGCTGGGTCGCAGATTCTAATGCTTTGTAAAAGTTTTTTGTATTTGTCTTTTACTGCTTCTTTATCGCCACTTTTGCGCTTCTCTGCTTGGATTTCATCTCTTAGGTCTTCTAGTGTTTTGGCATTCCACGCGGGATTTAGGGCATTAAACTTTGCCACCACGATTTTTGCTAAAGATTCCTTACACATATAGCTTGTAATGAAACTTGGCGTGTAGAAACTGCCCTCCTTGTAGCCATTGAGCTTTTCAAAGACTGCGCCTAGCACACTTGAGCGGATTAAGTCTTTAGAATCGCTAGATTCTATATCGTGAGATTCTGCGCTAGATTCTACATTTTGAGATTCTTCGGCTAAAGCCTCAGAATGACAAGGGGCTTTAGAATCTTCGCGCTTTTTACCAAAGTCAAAGGCGTTTAAAAAGTCAAAAAGATAGGTAAGAAAAGCGCATTTGCTCCCCGCTTTATGCGTGCTTTGCGTGGATTGGAAAATTGTAATTTCTAAAGCATCATCAAGCAAGGCAATATCCAAAGTCTCTAGCCTTTCATCTTTAATAAAAAGCGAGGAGTTGAGGTAGGGCAGGAAGTTAAAGCCTTTATCATTCCCTCTTGCTTCATAATCTCGCGCTAAAACTTCAAAGAAGAGGTGGCTTAAGTGTTTAAAGCTTGTAATTTTTGCACTGCTTAGGAAGTTGAGAGATTTATCAAAGCCATTAAAGGCGAGGAGATTTGCTTCAATGAGTTTGAGAAACAAAATGCGATTGAGCCAAAGCAAAATATGGCTCATCACCGCTTCAAAGTCGCTAGGTTCGTTATGGGATTCTAATTTAGAGGCAATGTGCTTAGCGAAACTTACGCTTTGGGTATCATCAAGTTCAATCGTGATTTTACCGCCTCTGTCAAATTCCTTTAGCCCTAAAATATGCAAGAGCTCTTTATAGAATCGTGGATTAAGTGCGTTGGGGTCTTGCTTGTATTCGTGGTGTAAGAAATCTCTATTTAGAATCTTATGTGCGATATTTAGGTGTTTGTCGTTGCGTAAATCAAAAGCGGTGTATCTAAGCGCAGAATCTTCTACTAAATTCTCTTCTGCCCCCCCCCCCCCATTTAATTGCTTAACTAGAATCTTTTGGATTTCGGTGTAAAAATCTTTTGAATTATCAATCAAGCCTTTTTCTTTGTGCGTTTTATAGAGATTTGAAATTGCCTTGTTTTTATAAAAATGCCGCTCAAACTCTCTTGCACTAAAAATATAAAATTGTGTAAAATCTGTGATGATGATGAATCTAAGATTTACATTTGGGATTAGGGTTTGACTATCCCCCTCGCGCTCACGAAAATAATACAAAATGCACTCGTGCAATGCTTTGCAATTTGGCTTGTTTGGGCTAAACATTTCTTTTGCATTGATTGGCTGCTTCTTGGCTTCAATGATGATTTCAACTTTAGAATCCTTAAGCAAGCTCAAGTCAATTTCGCTATTGCCTTGCTGTTTGTAGGCTGGTTGAGCGTGGAATCCTAACTCTTTTAAAAAAGGCGCAAGGGCGTTTGCTACGATAGCACTTTCATTGTGTCCTTTGTTCTGCTCGTAGGATTCCAAATATTGCACTACTTTTTGCTTGAAATCACTTTTTTGTGAATTGCTTAGGCTAGATTCTAAGTAGTCTTTGTTGCAAGAAGCAAGAAATTCTTTTAATGTGAGAGGTTCAAAAATAAGCCCTTTGCAATTAGTCTCGCGCATATACTCTCCTTAGTGTAAAAAATGCCTTGTATGCGTGAAATACATCGCCATATCATATTCATTACACGCGGCTATCACTTCATCATCGCGGATACTGCCCCCGGGCTGAATAATCGCACTCACGCCATATTGATGAGCTAAATCCACGCTATCACGAAATGGAAAAAAGGCTTCAGAAGCACATACGCAGCCTTGCAGGTTAAGATTCATATCTTTTGCTTTTGCCATTGCTGCCCTTGCTGCATCAACGCGACTTGTCATTCCCATGCCGATACCCACAAGTGCGCCATCTTTAACATAAGCTACGCAATTTGATTTGGTAAGTGCAGCAATGATATAGGCGATTTTTAAATCTTGTCTTTGATTCTCACTTGCAACATTCTTGCTCACAAGCGTGGCGTTCTCTATCTCGCTTTTATTTACTTTATCGCTCTCTTGAAGCAAAAATCCTCCCTGTATGTGCTTAAAATCATACATATCACAAGGCAAACTCAAAGCCTTATCATTTTGTGTAAAGATTTTCATACGCTTTTTGCTTTCAAAAATTTTGAGTGCTTCCTCTGTAATATCTCCCGCAATAAGCACTTCTACAAAAATTTTATTTATCTCTTCTGCTAGGGATTTATCCACTATGCCATTTACTGCTACTACACCACCATAAGCACTGATGCTATCACAAGCAAGGGCAGCCTTGTAAGAACTCAAAAGCGAATCTTTAAGTGCAAAGCCGCAAGGATTGGCGTGTTTTACAATACACACCGCATTTGCTTCTTTACCAAAGCTTGTAGCGATTTTAATCGCCGCATTCATATCATTGAGATTATTAAAACTTGCTTCACCCTTTTTGATAATAAATTGTTCCTGCCAAAATGTGCCAAAGCCATAGAGTGCGCCTTTTTGGTGAGGATTCTCACCATAGCGCGTTTGCATAATCTTTTGTCCTTGAATAAAGAAATGTTCCCCAAAACCCTGCTTAAATCGCTTATTCATATAGTTTGCAATCATTACATCATAGCTTGCGGTGTGTGAGTAAGCCTTTATCATCATTTCTTTGCGTAACTCCAATGTATTTTGCCCATTGCGTAAAGATTCTATAATGGGCTTATAGTCGTTTTTATCGGTAATAATAAGCACATTTGCATAGTTTTTTGCCGCAGCACGCACGAGAGTTGGACCGCCAATATCAATATTTTCAATAATTTCATTAAAATCATCAGTGCGTTCAATGGTTTGTTTAAAGGGATAGAGATTAACACATACTATATCAATGGATTCTATATGATTTGCTTTTGCTGTGGCTATATCTTGTGCATTATCTCTTCGAAACAAAATTCCCCCGTGAATCTTAGGGTGCAAGGTTTTCACGCGTCCATCAAACATTTCTGGACTTTGTGTAAAATCACTCACATCAATAGCCTTTATTTGTGCCTTTTGCAAAAGGCTTAATGTCCCACCCGTGCTTAGAATCTTATAATCCAAAGCCACCAAATCCTTTGCAAACTCGACAATACCCTCTTTATCACTTACGCTCAATAACGCATACATACTCTGTCCTTGTTGGTAAATTTTGGTAATATTGTAGCTAGATTTTGTAAGAAGGCAATGAAATGATATGTGTCTTTGATATTGAAACAATCCCTGATTTTCATCTCTTATCCCGCGTCTATGGTTATGAAGGCTTACCGCTAGAAATTGCAAAAGAGGCATTCAAAGCCCAATATGAAAAAAGCGGTAGCGAATTTCTCTCACCTTGCTTTCATCGCGTGATAAGTATCTCTAGTGTGATATGTGATGAATATGGGAGATTCAAAAAAGTAGGGCATTTTGGCGGGGGATTCTTAGATGAGGTGAGCGCATATGTGGGTGCAAATGGGGTAGATTCTAAAAATTGTGAATCCACGCGAGATTCTAAGCAGAGGCAGAATTTTATCGATGATAATGGCAAGATAGATTTTGAAAGCGAAACCTTTTTAGATAGTTTAGAAAAACAGCTTATAAGCGAGTTTTGGCAGTTTTTCAATAAGAGCAATCCGCGACTTGTAAGCTTCAATGGGCGGGGTTTTGACATACCGACCTTGCTTTTGCGCGCTATGCGATATGATATAAACGCCTTTGCCTACTACGAGCAGGACAATCACGCGCTTAATAAAAACAAATGGCAAAATTATCGCCAACGATACAGCGAGGAGTTTCACACAGATTTGCTTGATAGTTTGGGAAGTTTTGGTGCGGTGCGCACACTTAGCCTTAATAATCTCTGCGCTATGCTTGGCTTAGTGGGTAAATATGATATGAATGGCTCACAGGTTTTTGAAACTTATCTTTGTAGCGATGAAGTATTTAAAGAAGAGATAGAGCAAGAACATAGCTCTGCAGATTCTAATGTGATAAGAGAATCTAAAATCAAAGCCTTAATGCGTATCAATCACTACTGCCATAGCGATGTGCTTAATACCTATTGGCTTTATCTCAAATACGAGCTATTAAAAGGGAGTATTACAGAGGCGGATTATTATGATATGTTGCAAGTTTTTTATGAAAATTTGCCACAAGATAAGCCATATTGGGCTATTTTTGCGGAGACTTTACAGGGACATATACGCGCCTACACTTCACGCAACTTAAGCAAGGGATAGTAATGGATTCATTTATAAGCAAAAATGGTGAGATTACCTCCAAAGACGCGCTTATAGCAGAAATAGAATCTTTGCTTAACACTTTTCCTACAGCCTCGCCTACCGCGCTTTCGCGCTCGGTGATGAGTATGCTAAGTGGTGAGGAACTAGAGCATATACGCGATAGTCTCTTGCAAAAAAAGGAAAGTGTGATAGTGCGCAATAAAGAATGGTTAAAGGGATTTGTAAATGACTAAAATAGGCATTATTAACTATGGGGTAGGCAATTTAGGCAGCGTGCAAAATGCGTTTAGCTTTGTGAGTAATCAAGGTGATGTGCCAAAATTTGAAGTTTGTATAGAATCTAGTCCTGAAAAGCTCAAAGACTACGATAAGCTACTTTTGCCCGGTGTGGGGGCATTTGGCAATGCAATGGAGCATTTGAGAGATTCTCATTTAGATGAAGCGATTAAAGAATTTGCACAAAGTGGCAAATATCTGCTTGGAATCTGCCTTGGTATGCAGCTTTTATTTGAAAAAAGCTTTGAGTTTGGGGAGCATAGGGGGCTTGGACTAATGCAGGGCGAGGTGGTGGAGTTTAGCAACATTGCCCCGCTTAAAGTCCCACATATAGGCTGGAATAGCATTAATTTTACGCAGAGGGCGCAAGATTCTAAAATTTTTGAGGGTATAAAGGATAAGAGCTTTTTATACTTCGTGCATAGCTTTCATATAAAGGCAAAAGAGGAGCTTATTCTCGCATATTGTGAATATGGCTATCCTTTTGGTGCGATTGTAAATAGGGATAATCTCTTTGGGATTCAGCCACACCCGGAAAAAAGCCACGATGTAGGATTGAGGCTACTTGCTAATTTTATTAAATTAAAATAAAAAAATATTCCTATTTACCTTATGGTTAAACTAATAGTTTTTAATAATGGATAATTTTTATTAAAATAAAGGAGATGAAATGATTGATTTAGCAATAATTGGTGGTGGTCCTGCTGGGCTTACAGCAGGGCTATATGCGACACGAGGCGGTATTAAAAATGTAGTGCTTTTTGAAAAAGGAATGCCCGGCGGACAAATCACAGGCAGCAGCGAGATAGAAAACTATCCGGGTGTGAAAGAGATTGTGAGCGGAATGGAGTTTATGCAGCCTTGGCAGGAGCAATGCTTCCGCTTTGGGTTGCGACACGAGATGAGCGAAGTAACGCGCGTAAGCAAAAAAGGAGATACATTCCTTATCTCTCTTGCTGGTGGCAAAAGTGAAGAATCAAAGGCGGTGATTTTCTGCGCTGGTGGTAGCCCAAAGAAAGCAAATCTTAAAGGTGAAAGCGAATTTTGGGGCAGAGGCATTAGCACTTGTGCTACTTGCGATGGATTCTTTTATAAAGACCAAGAAGTGATTGTGCTAGGCGGAGGCGATACCGCACTTGAAGAGGCAATTTATCTTAGCCGCATTTGCTCTAAGGTGCATTTGGTGCATAGGAGAAATGAATTTCGCGCAGCACCTACGACTATCGAACACGCAAAGAGTAATGACAAGATTCACTTTATCACTCCTGCAGTAGTCGAGGAGATTAAGGGCGATGCTTCGGGCGTAACGAGTGTGCTTATCAAACACACAGATTCAGGCAAATTAGAAGATATTGTCGTAAGCGGTATTTTTATCTTTGTAGGCTATGATGTGAATACAGCGATATTAAAGCAAGAAAATGGCTCTATGCTTTGTGATTGCGATGAATGGGGGAGTATCAAAGTGGATTTGTCTATGAAAACAAACATAGAGGGGCTTTTTGCCGCGGGCGATGTGCGTGTGCAGGCTTCTAAGCAAGTAGTGTGCGCTGCGGGTGATGGAGCGACTGCTGCACTTCAGGCGATTGCGTATTTGGAGCATAAGTAAGCAGGGACACTTTTATTCTCTTATATGCGGGGCAAGGCAAGATTTTGCCTTGTTTTAAATATGTAATGTAAGAGCATAACTTATAAATGCTCCTTGCAAAGCATTTTGCTCTTAATAATCCCAAATAGAATCCTTATGATTGGACTTTAAAAGTATCATTTTTGTATAAACGCAATTGTTTTAATTTTCCATTTTTATCATACTCTTTTGCAACACCATTTTTATAATCATCTGTATATGGAGCTTTAATATAAAGCTCTCCAGTTTCATAATACCCTTTTGCAATATCATTTTCTTTGCCATTTTTGTATGGAAATTCTATTTTTAATTGTCCATTGTGATGATAATCTCTCTCCACACAACCTTTTATCTTGTCCTCATTATTCACGCACTCGGGCAAAGAATCTACTGAAGAATCTGAACACCCTACAAATACACATATTAATAGCAGCAGAGTAGAATATATGAGATGTTTTAGCATTTTGTTTCCTTGTTTTGAGAATAAGTGCATTGTATCTTATGTTCTCTTAATGCCCTGAAGATTCTCTTGGCTTTGAAGCTTAGCGATGAGTTTCTTTTGCTTGGGTATTCACATAGCTAAGCTGTATAATTTCTCACCCAAAATCAATGCAAGTAACACTATTTATGTATAATGCGCTCACTTTTATTCTAAAATTTGCAAGGAGAATCTATGCTAAAAGTAGGAATTTTTGGTGCTACCGGGCGTGTGGGTAGGCTGCTGATTGAGGAGATTCTAAATAGCAATCATCTTAATCTTTCAAGCATTTATGTGCGTAATGAGTTGCAGTATTCCCTGCCTTCTAGCACAATGGTAACGCGAGACTTTGAAGTGTTTTTACAATCTAGCGATGTGATTGTTGATTTCTCCTCTCCGGAAGCGACAAAAGCCTTGCTTGAAGTAGCATTGGGCAATCCCACACCGCTTGTGATAGGCACAACCGGACTAAGTAATGATACACATCATTTGATTGAAGAAGCCTCACATACTATGCCTATTTTATATGCGACAAATATGAGTAAGGGCATAGCTGTGTTGAATAAAGTTGTTTCACTTGTAGCGCAGACTTTAAAAGAGAGTGATATAGAAATTTGTGAGATTCACCACCGACATAAAAAAGATGCTCCATCAGGCACGGCACTCACTCTTGCGCAGACTTGTGCGAATGCGAGAGGATTAAACCTAGACAAAGTGCGCGTAAGCGGACGCAATGGCGTAATTGGTGAGCGAAGCAGTAATGAAATTGGCGTGATGAGTTTGCGCGGTGGCGATGTGTGCGGACGCCATAGCGTAGGATTCTATCTTGATGGCGAGTATTTGGAATTTACTCATAATGCAACCTCGCGCCTTACTTTTGCTAAGGGTGCGCTTGATATGGCGAGTTGGATAGTGCAACAAGAAAGCGGTTTATACAGCATACAGGACGCCCTAGCACTTTAGAGACAAAGATTTGCTTATTTAGTTTTATTGCTATACAATTATACATACAAGATGAAATCAAGGCTTAAGAGTATGAAAAGTTGGAACGAAGAATGTGCGGTTGTAGGCGTGTATAATGTCGATAATGCGAGTATGCTAAGCTATTATTCACTTTTTGCGATGCAGCACAGAGGGCAAGAGGCAAGTGGGATAGCCACGAGTAATGGCACAAAAATTAGCACAATCAAAGATACAGGGCTTGTAACAAAGATTTTTACACAAAAGCGATTAGACAAACTACAAGGACGCTCAAGTATCGGGCATAATCGTTACTCGACTGCAGGGGAAGATTCTATCAATGACACGCAGCCTATTTTCGCGCGATATGAGCTAGGCGAAATCGCAATCGCACATAATGGAAACCTTACAAATGCTAAAGATGTGCGTAAGGAGCTTATCCAAAAGGGCGCGATTTTTCAAAGTCATTTAGATACGGAAAATCTTATCCACCTTATCGCCCAAAGCAAAAAACAATCACTTACAGATAGAATCATTGATGCGCTAGGTTGTGTCGATGGTGCATATTGCTTTGTCTTTCTCTCTCGAAGCAAAATGTTTGCCATACGCGACCGCTATGGATTACGCCCCTTAAGCTTAGGCAAGATTCAAAATAGCGATGGCTCTCTAGGCTATGTCGTGGCGAGTGAGAGTTGCGCATTTGACCTTATTGGCGCGGAATTTGTGCGCGAAGTAAATCCGGGCGAGATGTTAATATTTGATGGCGCATATGCGCTCACAGATACGCAGCCTAAGAGCATTCAAGTTTTTGAATCTTACCCTCGTCCTTGTGTGTTTGAGTTTGTATATTTCGCGCGACCCGATAGTTTTGTGTTTGGGTGCAATGTCTATAAGGCGCGTAAGCAAATGGGTATAGAACTTGCCAAAGAGCATAAGATAGAGGCAGATATGGTAATCCCCGTGCCAGATTCTGGCGTGGCAGCGGCACTTGGGTATAGTAAGCAAAGTGGCATTGATTTTGAGCTAGGCATTATCCGCAATCACTATGTGGGGCGCACATTTATTGAGCCAACACAACAAGAGCGCGAACTCAAGGTGCGCTTAAAGCTTAATCCCATTAAGGAGCTTATTGCGGGGAAAGATATTATTGTGATTGATGATTCTGTGGTGCGCGGCACGACAAGTAAGCAGATTATTAGAATCTTGCGTCAGGCTGGGGCAAGGAAGATTCATTTACTCATCTCATCTCCACCGACTATTTCTCCTTGCTACTATGGCGTGGATACTCCAAACAAAGAACAGCTCATTTGTGCTAATAAAAGCATTGAAGAGGTGTGTAAATACATCGGTGCGGATTCTCTAGGCTTCCTCTCTGTTGATGGGTTAGTAAGGAGCATAGGCGGAGAGGGCAAAGGTTGGTGCAAGGCGTGTTTTGACGAATGCTATATTGATGATTATACTAGAGGACATCAATGCGACTCGTGCTAAGTGTAGGGCGATATTTTAAAAAACGATTTGGCACAAGGGTAAGAAAAATCCCCATTTCCTTGCAGGGATTCACTTGCCCCAATATTGATGGTAGCCTTGCTAAAGGTGGGTGCATTTATTGTGATAATGAAAGCTTCTCGCCAAGCCTCATAAAGATAGATAAAATCTCACAAGTAAAGATGAATTTCTCCCTTAGCACAAACCCACTTCTTCCTATACAGCTTAAACAACTTGAAGAGCAATTTTATTGGCATAGTGAATTTCATCAAAGAAAATTCGGTGTGAGTAAATATATGGTGTATTTTCAGTCTTATACCAATACTTACGCGCCATTTGATACGCTTAAAGCCCTCTATGATAAGGCTCTAAGCTTCCCTAATGTCGTGGGCTTAAGTATCGGCACACGCATTGACTGCGTGCAAGATGAGCTACTTGAGCTTTTAGGCGAGTATGTCAAAAATGGCAAGGAGATTTGGCTCGAATATGGAATCCAATCTGTTTATAATGAGACATTAGAGCGCACAAATCGCGCGCACAAAATCGAGGGTGCAAAAGAGATGTTTGAAAAAACTCGCGCAAAGGGTGTGAAAGTCTGCGCTCATTTGATTTATGGACTGCCGGGCGAGACAGAAGAGATGATGCTGCATTCTCTTAACTCGGTTTTAGAATGGGGGATAAATG
Organism: Helicobacter sp. MIT 03-1616; assembly: GCF_000765685.2. Lineage (NCBI taxonomy): Bacteria > Pseudomonadati > Campylobacterota > Epsilonproteobacteria > Campylobacterales > Helicobacteraceae > Helicobacter > Helicobacter sp. MIT 03-1616. Next base: position 147,014 of record NZ_JROY02000002.1, read on the forward strand.
GCATTAAGATTCACCCGCTGTATGTTGTCAATGGCACAAGACTTGCCAAACTTTACAAAGATGGGCGATATGAGCCTATTAGTATAGAAAGTTTTAGCAACCTCATTGTGAAATCTTTGCAAAAAATCCCGCCTGATGTTGTCGTGCAAAGAATTAGTGCAGGGGCGCACGATGAAAGCCTCCTTGCGCCCAAATGGTGCTTTGATAAAAACATTCAAATGCGCTATATCCGCGATAGGCTTAAGGAAGTGGGGATAGAGTATTAGCAAGATTTTGGTTTTTTAAAGTTTTGTTTAAAACCTCACTTGTGTATGAGATTCTAAAACTTACACAATAGAATCTACAAAATAAACACCCCTTTGGGAAACTTTAGAATCCTTATTTTGTCAAAGGGAGAATTAAGTAAAAAAACTTTTATGTTTGAGCAAATTATAGAAGTCTTATAAGAATGGGAAACAAATCACAATAAGCCTTTAATGGAATAAAATATGCTTACGCACAGGAAAATGCTAAATAAGAGGTTAGGCTATGCAAGATATGCTATCTACATTTCAAAAACACATCGGCTCGCAGTTTGAAACACCCCTTGGCACTTTTAACGCGAATTCTATCCATAAATTTGGAGAGGATATTAAGGGTGCAAATGAGTTCATAGGTGCGCTGCAAAGCACTTCTGTCGCACTAAGGAAGATTCTAAAAATCGCTCATAATACTTCGGCACAAGATATGCAAAATATCAAGGTGAGTATTCAAGAGATAGTGGATAATGCCTCATTTATGGGCGTAGGACTTTTTGAAACGCGACTAGATACAACCTTAAACAATACGCAATACAGCTTTATCGTGCAAAATCCACTGCCGCTTTGCAAAGTTATAGAATCTCAAGTCAATATGGGCGAGGTTGTGAGCTATGTAGAGGAAAAGTTGCAAGAAATTAGCCAAATGCTTATTACCTTAAGCGATGTCCTGACAGAGCCAAATCCACCAGAATTTAATCCCGCGCAATTTGCCGCAATGTTTAAGGCAAAATAATGTTGCGCTTTGCTCCCTCGCCCACTGGTGATATGCATATTGGGAATCTTCGCGCAGCTATTTTTAACTACATTATTGCTAAGCAGAGCAGACAAAAGTTCCTCATACGCATTGAAGACACAGACATTGCGCGCAATATAGAGGGCAAGGACAAGGAGATTCTTAATATTCTTAATCTTTTTGGGCTTTTGTGGGATAATCTTGTCTATCAAAGCGATAACTTTGACAAACATCGCCAGCTTGCGCAATATCTCATTGATAAAGGTTTAGCGTTTTACTGCTATTGCTCCAAAGAGTTTTTAGAATCCAAACGACTTGAAGCAAAAGAACAAAAAAGACCTTTTCGTTATGATCCTTCTTGGGCAGAAATTGAAAAATCAAGTAACACTAAGCCTGTGGTGCGTATTCGAGGAGCAAGTGAGGCTATTAGTTTTGAAGATGCCATCAAAGGCACATTGCGTTTTGAGGCAAATGAGATTGATAGCTTTGTGATTCTTAAAGATGATGGTATCCCCACCTATAATTTTGCCTGTGCGGTTGATGATATGCTGTATGATATAAGTTTTATTGTGCGTGGTGAAGACCACGTAAGTAACACACCTCGTCAGATTCTTATTCATCGCGCTTTAGGTTATGATAAGGTATTAGGATACGCGCATTTGCCTATTATACTTGGAGAGAGTGGGAGCAAGATGAGTAAGCGTGATAGCGCATCATCAGTGGCGTGGCTTTTAGAGGAGGGTTTCTTGCCTCAAGCGATTGTCAATTATCTCGTATCTATGGGAAATCACGTGCCAAGCGAGGTTTTTAAGCTCCAAGATACTTATGAGTGGTTTGATATTAAGCATATTGCAAAATCACCCGTGAAGTTTGATATTAAGCGGCTTAGATTCTTAAATAGAGAGCATTTCAAAACACTCAATGAGCAGGAATTTGCTCTATTGCTTGATAGTAAAGATCCAAGCGTTGGGGCTTTGGCAAAGCTACATTTGCAAGAGGCAAGCACGCTCAACGAAATACGCGCGAAGATTGGGTGCATTTTTGCACCAAAGAATATTATGCAAAAAGAAAATGATGAGAGTTACGAGCAAGAATGTAGGATGCTTTATGCGTTTTTGCGCGAGATGATAGAATCTCACAGCGAGGATTTAAAAGACTATGAGAGTATGAAAAACGCGCTTTTGCAAAAAAGTAATCTAAAAGGCAAGAGATTTTTCAAGCCTCTTAGAATCTTACTCACAGGCACAACTCACGGCTTAGAGTTAAGCGAACTTTATCCTTATTTGCGCTTTTTCTTGCGTGATATTGTTACTTTGGATTCACAAGATTATTCTAAGATAGCAGACTAAATAAAGCAGTGGAGAGGTTATGGTTATAGGCACTTTTTTACAGGCATTGGCTAGTATATTGAGTATGCTCATCAATTTATATATATGGGTGATTGTCATTGCCGCACTCATTAGCTGGGTGCGCCCCGACCCCTATAATCCTATCGTGCAAGTGCTTAATCGCCTTACACAGCCCGTATATGCGAGGCTACGCAGGATAATGCCTACCACGATAAGCGGGATTGATTTTTCGCCACTTATTGTGGCAGTTATGCTAAAATTCATTGATTTGTTTTTAGTGCAGATTCTATTAAAATACGCGCAGAGTGTGCATATCTAGGGGTGGTTGATGAAAAGAATATGCGTTTTGTTGGTGCTTCTTTGTAGTATAGGTTACACCACGACCATAACACTTGAGTTTTTAGAATCTAAACCCAAGGGCTTGGCGAGAGATTTTTACATTTGGCAATTTTTGAGCGATGAACGCACGAGTTTGCAAGATGCGCTCAAAGCTTATGATTTGATATTTCGCAGAACTGCAAAACTTAATAATCTAATGAGTGCAAAGGGCAAGGTGAGTGAATTGCCGCGCAATCTGTATTGTCAGCGTCTAAGTTTTGAGAAGCTAAAAACGCAAGATATTGCGTGTATCAAGGCGGGGCTAAATATCGCTAATATCCCTTCAATGCCACAGAAAAATAAAGATTTTTTACTTAAAAAATTTCAAAGTGATCCAACGTATAGAAAACGTATCGAGATTCTAAGCTCCCCGCAGATTCTAACAGCTATGCTACAAAGTGATGCAAAAAACTTTGCTACTATTTATCGTGCTTTGAGGGCAAATCAACGCACACAGATTCTTAATCAAACAATCAAGCCTCAAGCACTTAAAAAACTCGCCGATGAAAACAATCAAGCCTTTAATAATATGCTTCAAAGCATTCTCATCACACAAGATAAAAGTTATGAGAAGTTTAAAGAATCCCTTATAGGTGCAAATATCACAGGTGCGGATTCTTATACATTGTTTATGCTTGGACTTAATGAGATTTTGTATAATCAGCCAAATGCGGCGTTAAAATACTTTCAAAATGCCTATAAAAAGGCAAATACACCTATGCAAAGAAATCGCACTTTGCTGTGGCAGTATTTTTTAAGTCAAGATGAAGGGGTGCTAAAAGAGCTCTCAAGTAGCACAAATATAGACATTTACACGATTTATGCAAATCAAAAGCTTAATGTAGAGCCGAGCTATCAAGTCGTAACAAATCTTGGCAAACTCTCAAGTAAAAAACCAAAGTTTGACATTAAAGACCCTTTTCAATGGCAAATGCTCAAAGAGAATCTTTCGCAAGTAAAAAGTGAAAAAGATTTGAGAGAATTAAGCAAACATTTTGCCTATGAGGATACGAGCGCACACTATGCCTATATCCTCACGCAGATAAATAATTTTAAAGTAAATTATTTCATCACGCCTTTTAGCGATAAAATCAAGTGGCGAGATGATTCACAAAAAGCCTTTACTTACGCGATTGCAAAGCAAGAAAGCATACTTTTGCCAGCCCTTGTTTCAACTTCGTATGCGCTTGGTATGATGCAGATAATGCCCTTTAATGTAGAACCCTTTGCTAAAAGCCTTAAACGCGATAATATTAAGCTAGAGGATATGTTTGACCCCGTTACCGCGCTTGAGTTTGGAACATTTTATCTTAATGATTTATCGCGTGAATTTAAACACCCGCTTTTTGTCTCATATGCATATAATGGCGGTCCGGGCTTTTTGCGCCGCGCACTCAAAACAAAAAAATTATTCATAAAAAAGCGCAATTATGAGCCGTGGCTGTCTATGGAGCTTATCCCCTATAAAGAATCTCGTGATTATGGGTTAAGAGTTTTGGCAAATTATATTGTTTATCAAGGGAGTTTTGGGAATCATATCAATTTAGAAGATTATCTTAAGCAAACGCTTGTGAATTAAAGGAGATTATATGATACACAAATGTCTATTTCCTGCCGCAGGATATGGCACACGTTTTTTACCCGTTACAAAGGCGATGCCAAAAGAAATGCTCCCAATCCTCACAAAGCCCTTGATTCAATATGGTGTGGAAGAGGCACTAGAAGCTGGGTGCAAGGATATAGGAATTGTAACAGGACGGGGAAAAAGAAGCATTGAAGATCATTTTGACATCAATTACGAGTTAGAGCACCAAATCGCAAACACAGATAAGGACAAACTTTTAAGCGGTATCCGCAAACTCACCAAATCTTGCACTTTTTCATATACGAGGCAAAATGAGATGAAAGGTTTGGGGCACGCTATACTTACGGGTGAAACATTGATTGGCAACGAAGCTTTTGCAGTAATCCTCGCAGACGACTTATGCTTTAATGAAAATGGCGCAGGGGTGCTTTCTCAAATGGTGAATCTCTATGAAAAATATCGTTGTTGTATTATCGCCATTGAGGAAGTCGAAAAAAACGAAGTGGATAAATACGGCATTATACAAGGCGAGGAAATAGAATCTTGTGTGTATCGTGCAAATGATATGATAGAAAAGCCAAGTATAGATAAAGCCCCGAGTAATCTTGCTATTATCGGTCGCTATATTCTCACACCCGATATTTTTGATATTTTACGCGTTGCAAAGCCCGGTAAAAAAGGCGAGATTCAAATCACTGATGCACTTTTAGAGCAAAGTAAAAAGGGACGCGTCTTAGCATATAAGTTTCAAGGCAAACGTTATGATTGCGGGAGTATTGATGGTTATGTTAAAGCAACTATAGATTTTTATCAGGCTTTAAACGCAAATGTTTAATCTTAGTTTTTATGTTATTTGTTGGTTATGCTTTTTTTTGCTATGCTTACCTATTATTTTTAGTGGGCTTTTTGCGGCTGCACTTGATACCGAAAAAGTAGAAGTGGTGGTGAATCACCTCAAAGATATATCCGAAGAGATCAATAAAAATGTCAATGACAAGGACAAGCTAAGGGCAGTTTTTAATGATTTTATGAGTAGTTTTAAAACCTACCCAAAAGATGGGGAAGACTATGAGCTATGGGTAGATGTAATATCGCGCTTTGCGGCGAATATGAATCTTATGGAAGTCGATGAGGTTGTGAATCTCCAAGATACACTAGAGAATGCAAATCCCGATAGCAAGGTGAATATTAGAGAAGCCATAGGAAAAGCCCTGCAAAAAAGAGAAGGCAAATGAGAAAATATAAAAAAGGATTAATATGGATTATTTACAAATTCACAAAACAGATTCACTCAAAGGCAGTGTAAATATTTCTGGTGCGAAAAATTCAGCCCTCCCTATACTTGCCGCCACACTTTTAAGCAAAAATGAAGTGAGTATTAGTAATCTCCCTGATGTCGCCGATGTAAAAACACTCGCAAAGCTTTTAGAACATTTAGGTGTGAATATTGCGTGGCAGAATAATAACACGCTTGTATCTAGAGCCGAACACATCGTGCATACACGTGCGATTTATGATATTGTGCGTAAAATGCGCGCCTCTATCCTCGTGCTAGGACCGCTCCTTGCGCGTTTTGGCTACTGCGAGGTAAGTTTGCCCGGTGGTTGTGCGATTGGTGCGCGTCCTGTGGATTTGCATATCAAGGCTATGCAGAATCTTGGTGCGAATATCCACATAGAGGGGGGATATATCATTGCGGAGGTAAAGGGTGGTTTAAAAGGTGCGGATATTTTCTTTGACAAAATCACCGTTACAGGTAGTGAAAATGTGATTATGGCAGCAGCCCTTGCTCACGGTACAACGCGCATCATCAACGCGGCTAAAGAGCCTGAAGTCGTACAGCTTTGCGAGATTCTATCCGCTAGTGGCGTGAAAATTGAGGGTATTGGGAGCAATGAACTTGTTATTTATGGCACAGGTGGAGAGTTGATTGACTTTGCACCTATTGAAGTCATACCCGATAGAATCGAAGCAGGAACTTATCTGTGTGCGGGTGCGATTACAAACTCTTCTATCACATTACAAAATGTAAAAAACACGCACCTTGCAGCAATCACAGACAAGCTAGAAGAGATTGGTTTTAGCTTTATTAAAGAATCTAATGCCCTTACCTTGCTTCCCGCGAAATCCCTAATGCCCTTTGAGATTGTAACAACAGAATATCCCGGATTCCCAACCGATATGCAGGCGCAATTTATGGCACTCGCTACACAATGCAATGGCACAAGTGTGATTGAGGAGCGACTTTTTGAAAATCGCTTTATGCACGTGAGTGAGTTGCAACGGCTCGGCGCGGATATTTCACTTAAAGGCAATCACGCTAGAATTAATGGCAAAACTCTGTTGCACGGCGCTGATGTGATGTCTTCGGATTTGCGTGCTAGCTCCGCGCTCATCGTAGCAGCTCTTGTAAGTGAGGGGACCACGAATATTCACAGAATCTATCATCTCGATAGAGGTTATGAGCAGATTGAAAATAAAATGCGCCAACTTGGAGCGGATATTATGCGATTAAAAAACTAAATTTAGGGCAGATTTTAAGTTTATAAGATAAGATTAGATTTTCAAGAGAATAAATCTAGGATTTTAAAAAGTTAAAAAAGGAGTGGGCTATGAGATGTAAAATTGCACTATTTGTGCTATTTCCTTTATTGCTTAGTGCGGAGGTAAATACAGAGTATGACCTTAGAATCTCCTACACAGGCGATAAAAACGCTCCTATGACAATTAAGACGCATTATTGCAAGGGCACGACTACAAAATGTGGCAGACAGGTGAAAATCGCGCAAAATGGCACTTTGCTGTTTAAGGCTTTTTACAAAAATGGCAAATATGATGGCGAGGTGCTTTCATATTATGCTAATGGCGCATTGCAGGAGAGGCGCACCTACACAGAGGGTATTGAGGTAGGGAAGCGCGTGATATATTATAATGATGGTAAGATTCAAAGCGAGCAAGAGTATGCTTTCAATAAGCGCGAGGGCGAGGGAAAAAAGTATTATGATAATGGCGTGTTGCAAGCAGAGTTTAGCTATAAAGATGATAAACTTAATGGTGTGAGAAAGGAATTTGACAAGCAGGGCAATATCACATATGAAACCCTGTATAAAGAGGGCAAAAAACAAACGATGAAAAAATATACCAATAATGTTGTGATTGAGGAGAAAAATTGCCGTTGGAGTGCGTGCTACTAGGGAGGAAGGAAGTGAAAAAGCTAAAATGGATATATCTCATCGTAGTGGCTGTGTGCGCGGGTGGATTCTATGCGTGTGCAGAGCAAGAGCCAACACCACCAGCACAGCCTACACAACACACAAGTGCGAAATCACAAAATACAAAATCTCCGCAAAAAAATCTACAAAAAACTACGCAAATTTCTGCAAAAAATACTCTGCAAAAAACCTCACAGGCAAATACACAGAAGTCTTTGATAGAATCTAAAAAACAAGAGCATAAAAAAACACCAGATTCTACAAAGGCTTTGGAATCTAGCACAAAAAAAACATCTAAACCTGCCGATACAGATAGCAAATACACGCAGAATATGCTTGAAAACATTAACGGAGAGCAGAGGAAAGAAGAGGTGGAAGAGGATGGACACACCTATGAAGCGATAATTACATATAAGCCAGATACGAAAATAAAGCACGGCAAGGAAACGCTCTATTATCTTGGGGGTGGTGTAGCGCAAGTAGCATTTTATATTGATAATAAAAAAGAGGGCTTGTATCAAATTTTCTCCCAAGAGGGTGTGCTTGTGTATGAGGCGTATTATAAAAATGGGCTTTTGCACGGACTATGTCGCATTTTTGAGGTAAAAAGTGGCAAACTAAAAAGCGAGATGAATTTCGCAAATGGCGCACAAGAGGGTGAGATGAGAATCTATGATACAGCAGGTAGGCTGTGGCACACTCTTGAGTATAGGGGCGGTAAGAAAAATGGCACTGCTAAAGAGTTTGACGACAATGGCAAGGTTGTGCGTGAGGTGCTATATAGCAATGATATGGAGATAAGCAACAAAGCGAAGTTTTAGATTCTAAAATTTCACAAAATAGAATCTGCAAAACTAAAAAGCTTTTAATAAAAGCTACTTTTGCAATGAGTGATTAAAATTAATCTAATCGATGTATGTGTGCTACACTAGAATAATTGTAAGGGCATAGGCGCAAATAATGAGGAGAGTGAAGATTAGGTCTTAAGCTGACTTTATATGCAGGGGAAGCCACAAATCTAATGTATATTTTGCTCCCTATAAAATACGAGCGAATTGCTAAAAGTGAGGTTTTATGCAATGAAGTTATGTTTTTTGAAATTTTCAATTCTCACCTTGAAATAAGGAGCGAGATTTTTGAGGCAAGGCAAAAATAAAAAGAAATGCAAAAATGGCAAAGATGTTAGGCATAGCGATAAGCCGAGTTCTGTCGTGGGTGGCTATTTATCTAGGATATGTTTTGCAACATATCTCAAGCGAAGAGTTATATATAAGACTTTAACCATACTCTTCTTGCTACGAATTGGGTTTGCAGAGCATTGCATATTACTACACAATCGGTAGGCTCTTACCCCACCTTTTCACCCTTACTTTTGTATTTTCACAAAAGCGGTTATTTTCTGTTGCACTTTCCCTTAGGTTACCCTAGCCATTAGTTAAATGGAATCCTGTCTTTGTAGCTCGGACTTTCCTCTTTTGCATATGCAAAAGCAACCACCTACTATACCTAAGCGCAGAATTATAACAAACTTTGATATAATACTCCCTTAGTTTAGCTTAAGGGAAGTAAAGTGCAGCATTCTATTTGGTATCAAATTGGTAAAACAGAAAAATATATGCATATGTTTTTCATTGATAATCTCAAAATGTATAATCTCACTTTCGAACAGGGCGTTATTTTGTTTATCATTGAAGAGGATAGTCAAGTCTGTATTACTCAAATCGCCACAAAGCTCAATAAAAATAAAGCCACCATTTCACGTGAGGTAAATTCCCTCGTTAAAAAGGGTTTTTGTATCAAAAATCAGCCAAACAATCGGCGTGATATTTCCCTTTTACTCACAGAGAATGGACAAAAGGCACTTTCATTTATGAAGAGTGCAATCAAACAAATAGACCAAGAAATACTTAAAAGTTGCACACAGCAAGAAATTGATATTTTCTTTAACATCTTAACGCGTATGCAGTCGATTTTTGAATCTAGATTTAAGGGGGGGGGGGGAGACTATTAAAATATATGACCGCTTCGCACCCAAAATGATGAATTTGTACGCGTAGGGGATTTATGAGCAAAACTCCGCGATTTTTGGCATATTTATCTTAAGAATTACTATCCTAAAAACCAACGCCAATACACAAATGCAAAGAGTGTTACAAGCACGATACCAACCACGCTAAGTAAAAAGCCAAAGCGCACCATATCCCAAGCTTTTATATTGCCTTTGGCAAAGACAATGGCATTTGGCGGCGTGGATATGGGAATCATAAATGAAAAACTCGCACATATTGTAATTGCAAGCATTGTAATCGTGGGTTCGCTGCCTTTGAGGAAAGACTGCGTGGCTGTGTAGATGATAGGCAATAAAATCGCAATAAGCGCGGTTGTGCTTAAAAATCCTGTGGCGATAATCGCGCATACACACGCGATAAATAAGAATACAATGAAAGGTAGATTCTCAAATTGTCTAAAGTAGTCTTCAAATATACCGCCTAGTTCGGATTGTGAAAAAGCAGTAGCGATACAGAATCCTGCCCCAAACAAAAAAATCAACTCATAGGGGATAGATTTAGAATCGTCCCAATCTAAAAAGCCGATTTTTGGCACAAACATCAAAAGCCCAAAGGCGAGTAAAATTATATTTTCATTTAGCCCTAGCCCATTGTAAAAGGGTTTAATAGGGGAATTAATAAAGAGTAAAAGTAAAAGCGCGACTATACAAAAGAGCAGTCTTTTATGTGCCGCAGTAGTTTGTACATCACTAAAAGCATTCACTTCGAGCTGATATTCGCCGCTTTTGTATGAAAGGATATAAATCATTGCATAGAGCATAAGGCAAGTAAGTGGTGCCATCATAAAAATCCAAGTTGTAAAACTAATGCCATCAAAGCCTAGTTTTTCTAAGAAACCTAGAAAAATAAGATTAGGCGGTGAGCCAATGGGTGTGGTAATCCCGCTAATGCTCGCGCCAAAGGCGACTGCGAGTAAAAAGCGCATTTTGAGGGCATATTCTTGCGTGATAGAAAGCGCGATGGGTAAGAGTAAAATAGCAGTGGTGGAGTTTGAAAGTGCAGTCCCAAGCACGCAGGCAGCAAGTCCAAGCGCGGAGATGATGCCTTTTGGTGTGTTGGGGAAAAGGCTTAAGAATCTTTTTGCAATAACTTTGTGTAAGCCGATTTTTTCTGTCGCTGTGGCGAGCATAAAGCCACCTAAGAATAGATAGATGATAGGGTTTGCATAGTTTGCGGTCGCGCTTTGCGTATCTAAAATGCCAAAACTAGGGAAAAGGATAATAGGCAAGAGCGATACTACGCCTAAAGGCAGGGCTTTGTTTGTCCAAAGAGTAACGAGTAGGGCGATAATGCCAAGGAGGGCTGAAACCTTAAAAGAAGCTTGGAGATACAAATGCGATAAAATAGCTGCAAGTATCCCAAAGAGAAGTGCCACAAACATACCGATAATGATTTTTACCCCTTGCCTTTTTGTCGTGTGTGTAAATCTCGTGTAGATTCTGTGCGCCTTTGCCCTCCTTTTTATACGCGCATAATGCCTTGTTGCCTTGCGCGTGTTTGCGGGTGTATTTGTGCTTATGGGTGCGGACAGAGGGCTAGTAGAATCTTTCATTTGCGTAGATTGAGAATCTTTTATTTTTTCAATGTGTTGTTTGGGAGATTTTTTTGCCACATTTTTTTGTTTTTGCGTATCCGTGTTGGATTCTATGTGTGGCTTTGTGGCAGATTTTCGTGGCACAGGATTCCTTTAAGTGCAAAGCTTTGAGAGATTATAGCATAAGCGTATAATATTTGTGAATCTTGCACAAAAGTACGAGCAAATTTTTAAAATAATGAAATAATACATATACCCCCTATAAGTATTTACTTTTTGTATGCTATAATCTTAAAAATTTTCACTAAAAGGTTATGAATGGAAAAAAATGTAGAGATTCACTCACATAGCCAAGCAGATTTGAATCCTCTTGGTTGTGTGAGTTGTGAGAGTGAAGAAGTAGAAAAACCTTACTTTGTCATTTTTTTAATCGCACTTTATGGGCTGTGTATGGTCGCTCTATATAGTTCATTTTTTGATTTTGTCCCTTTTATTAATGAGATTATAATCATTGTCCTTGCGTTGATTTATCTAAGTGCGGGTAAGCCTATGTTTAGCACATTTTGGCATAACTGCAAAAACAAGGTTTTCTTTGATGAGCACACTCTAATGTTCTTTGCCACAATCGCCGCGTGGTGCATCGGTGAAGTGAGCGAGGCGGTGGCTGTCCTACTCTTTTTCCGCGTGGGAGAGTATTTAGAATCTCTTGCTGTGCAAAGGTCTCAAAACTCCATTAGCGCGCTGGTGCAGGTAATCCCCGATATTGCACATAAAAAAGAGAATGATACTTTAATTGACTTGCATCCGGAGGCGTTGCAAGTAGGCGATGTGGCACTCATCAAGGTGGGCGAGAAAATTCCCACCGATAGCGTAATCCTCAAGGGTAAAAGTTACATTGATATGCGCTCAATTAATGGCGAGAGTGTGCCTGTGAGCGTGAAAGAGGGAGATTCTATTATGGCTGGGGGTATAAACACGAGTGCGTTGCTCGAAGTGAGTGTGGAGAAGCCCTTTGCAAACTCGCATATTGCAAAAATAGCCAAGCTCACGCAGGAGGCGACTAAAAACAAGGCAAAAACGCAAAAGATTATTACTTCCTTTGCAAGTGTTTATACACCTATTATTTTTGCGATATCTATATGCGTTGGGATTATCCCGCCGCTTTTTAATGGCGAGTGGCACGAGTGGATTTATCGCGCACTCGTGGTGATGATGGTAAGTTGTCCTTGCGCACTCGTTTTGGCTGTGCCTCTAGGATACTTTGTAGGGCTTGGTCGCGCAAGTAGGGAGGGTGTGTTGTGTAAGGGGGCGATTTACCTCGAGACACTTTGCAAGGTAAAAAATATCGTTTTTGATAAAACAGGCACACTTACAAAAGGGAGTTTTGAAATTTTACATATCTCGCCAAGCAAGGATTATACAGAATCTTTGCTTTTAGAACTTGCCGCAATTGCGGAGCAAAATTCAAATCACCCTATCGCAACTTGTATCAAAAATCATATACATATACAAACTCATATTGAATCTTATGAGGAAATCAGTGGCAAAGGCGTGGTGGTAGTGTGCGACAGGGGGGAGATTCTTGTCGGTAATGCTATATTATTGCAAGAAAGGCACATTGGGTTTGAGACGCAGCAAAGCGCAAATACGATTGTCTATGTCGCGCATAATGGCGTGTATGCGGGGTATATTCTCATTGGCGATACGCTTAAAGAGAATGTCAAGGAGGATTTGCAAAGTCTCAAAAAATATGGCATAGAGCATTTTGCGATTTTAAGTGGCGATAATCAGCACAGCGTGGATTGTGTGGCAAAAGAGCTAGGCATAGGCTATGCGTATGGGCATTTGCTCCCCGCACAAAAGGAGCAAATGCTCCTTAATCTTATGGCGCAGTGGGAGGGCAAAACTGCCTTTGTGGGCGATGGCATTAATGATTCTATCGTGCTTAGTCGTAGCGATGTGGGGATAAGTATCAACACCGGCGAGAATGGCAATGATATTAGTAAAGAGAGTGCTGATATTATCTTGCAACATCACTCGCTACGGGGCATTGTATCGGCTTTGCGCATTGCCTTTCATACACGCAAACTCACTTGGCAAAATATTATTTTTGCGCTTGGAAGTAAGCTTGTGCTGATTATTCTAGGCATAATGGGTATTGCAAATATGTGGCTTGCGGTGTTTGGCGATGTGGGAATAGCACTCCTTGCGCTGCTTAATGCTATGCGCCCACCAAAAACACGATGAATGATTTTTCAAGTTTAGCAAATAAAGATTTTAAAGAAGATTCTGTGCGGGAGTTTATCCTCGCTCCGCGCTTATTAATGAGCGATTTGATTATGACCCAGCTTCTAAACTCTACCATAATATGCGATGAGGCAAGTATCCTAAATTATGGGATTCCATTAGAGAAAAGGGCGAGATATATCGTTGCCCCCCTATCCTTACAAGAAAAAGAAAATAGAATATTTGTAACAGGGATTTTAGGGCTTCCTAAAGGATTTTTATCTTATAGATTCTTAGAATCTTACCGCCCAAAACCCATACTCTTAGTGCCATCAAAATTTCCGCTTAGCTCGGCTTTGATTTGAGTGATAAAATCCTCTTGAGCAAAGATGGGTTGCACTTTTGTGGCGACTTTGTAGGCAGTATTTTTTACTATGAGTGCGATTTGCCCCCCGCTTAAGTCATACTCACTTAGAATATAAGCAAACTCCTCCCGCGTAGATGAGCCAAAAGGCGCGTTTTTGGGGAGATGCTTAAGCCATAGCTCCTCTCTTTGAATCTTGTTTGGTCGCTTAAAAGGAATTTTGTATTCAAAACGTCTTGAAAATGCGCCATCGACATTTTCAAGTAAGTTTGTCGTGGCAATTAAGATTCCATCAAATCGCTCAATTTGCTCTAAAAAAATATTTTGCATTTGGTTGTGCATTTTGTCTGCGCTGTGTGCGACACTTCCGCGTGTGCTAAGGAATTGGTCGGCTTCATCAAGGAGTAAAATAGGCTCATTTTTAATTTTTTTACAAATTTCTTGGTAACTATCAAAGATTTTGCGCACATTTTTTTCGGATTCCCCTACATACATCGATAGAATCTTGGAGCAGTCAAAGCTTAGAATCTGCTTCTTTAGGCTCTTGGCAAGGGCTAGGGCTGTGATTGTTTTGCCTGTGCCGGGTGCACCATAAAGTAGAATCTTCGCGCTAATGCCCTTTTTCTTATCCCTTATCCCCCAAAGCTTAAGTAAATGCGATACTTCGCTGTTTGCCTGCGCAAGGAGATTTTCAACTATTTCTTTTGCATTCTTATCAAGCACAATATCTTTTAAATCATATTTTGGCTCTAAGAGTTCGAAAATCTCCTGTTCCTTGATGAGCGAGGGGAGATTGAGCTTTACGCGCTTTTTCTTTTTATTTGGGTGGATAATGCCCTGCAAGATGTCCTCTGGGATAAAGAAATGGCGCGATATGCCACCAAATGGGCTAAGCAACTCATCATAATCGATTAAGCCTTTTTGCACGAGCGTGGCATTTTCATCAAGCAGAGAGCGATTTTTAATTTTATCATACTCATCAAGGCTTACAAGCTCCAAAAGTGTGTTCATATCGCGCAGACTCTCATCACCGCCCGAATACTCTTCCTTAAGCAGGGCAAAAAAAATGATTTGTTCTTTCTTGTCTAAATGATAATCCTTGATGAGTTTAAGGATACCTATATCCTTGTGTGTGAGTTTTAAACGCGCTTCTATACTCTCCTCCAAAAGTTTTAAGCGATGATTTGCCCGAGAAAGTGAAGGTGTGTGAATCTTTTGTGAAAATTTCAACGCGCTGATTTTATAAAGTAAATCAATATGCGTAAAACGATCTTTGAGATATTCTAAATGGTCTTCGTAGGCTGTGATTTCAGGCAAATCGGCATTGGGCGAGCCATCTTCGAGGAGCTTTAAAAATGTGTGCGAGAGGCATATGCTTTCATTGTAGAGTTCAAGCAGGGTAATATCCGCGGACTTAGTTTGCAAAAATGTGCTTTGATTAACCCAGCCAAGCTCAATGAGATTGCGAATATGGGGTAAGTATTCCAGATAATATTCTTTTGGTGCTTTGTTTTTATGAAAAATTTTAACCAAAAGGCTATGCACGATAAAGTCATTTTCTCCTGCCATAAGCGAATGTGCCATAAATTGCAAAATTTTCCCCTCATTTTCATCACATTTGAGAAAACTAAAAATTTCATTGTTTTGTAAATTTTTGCTTTGAATAAAATCAAGATAATGCTTCATTTGTATCCTTATACTTATTCATTATTGCCCCCCCCCTGCTTGCTTTTAAAGCAATCTTACGCTCACATTTTTCTATCGTGCTAAGGCGGTGGGCGATGATAAGGAGTGTTTTATTATTCGCGACATCATAAATTTCCTCCATAATATCGGATTCTGTTTGGTTATCAAGTGCGGAGGTGGCTTCATCAAGCACAAGAATCTCTGGGTCATCATAAATTGCTCTAGCAATACCTATTCTTTGTTTTTGTCCGCCACTTAACAAAATACCCCCTTCACCCACGCGAGTATCTATGCCATTATGCTGCTCTAAAAAGTCCAGAATCTGCGCCTTTTTACAGGCGATTTTTACCTTTTCTCTATCCATTTGGCTACCAAAGGCGACATTTTCCGCCACGCTACCATCAAAGAGATAAATGCTTTGTGGAATATAGCCAATTTTTTTACGCCAAGAGCGGAGATTGTGATTGTTAATAGGCACATTATCCACAAGTAATTGTCCTTTTTGAGGCTTATAAATACCGATGATAATATCCACCAAAGTGCTTTTCCCTGCTCCACTCTCTCCTATGAAAGCGACTTTTTCACCTTTTTGGATAGTAAGTGAGAAATTTTTTAAAATTGGCTTTTCTTCCATATATGCAAAATCTATATTTTTAAGTGTAATAGAATCTTTAAATTCACAAGGCTCATTGTCTTCGTATTCGGTATGATAGATGAGATTTTCATATACATTTTTTACACTTGAGCTAAAATAACTCATTGTATTAAGATTGCTGACAATGCGTGTAATGGCGGGGAGGATTCTATAAAGAGCT
The DNA here is from genome assembly GCF_000765685.2 of Helicobacter sp. MIT 03-1616. Classification (NCBI taxonomy): domain Bacteria; kingdom Pseudomonadati; phylum Campylobacterota; class Epsilonproteobacteria; order Campylobacterales; family Helicobacteraceae; genus Helicobacter; species Helicobacter sp. MIT 03-1616. Next base: position 163,264 of record NZ_JROY02000002.1, read on the forward strand.
AGGGCATACATTGAGATAATAGGTATCACAGCACTTGCATCTTCGTATTTAAAAAGAATATAAGCCACACAGGCGATAAGCACACTAAATCCAATGGTTTCAAGAACAAGACGCGGTAAGGGAAAGAGTGATTGAGTAGTGATTTCTGCTTGTGTGCGCTCACGCGAGAGGAGTTCAAAAGTTTCAAGCACCTCTTTTTGATTACCTTTAAGCTTGATAAACTTAAAATTGCCAAAGGTTCTAGTAAGGCTTTCATTGAGTTTGCTATCTGCTTCCACACGAATTTCACCCTTATGCTTTATCCTTTTTGTGAGGACTTTAAGGATAAACAGCACTTGCACACCAAGCAAAAAGGTAAGCACTAAAGTCATTTTCCAACTTACAACAAGGAGCAGGGCATACATAAGGATAATGGTAAAAAACTCCGCACTTGTTTGCAAAAGATTTTGTAAGTAATTTGAAACATTAAATGCTTCCCTTATAATGCTTTGACGAATCTTGTCTGTGTTTTTAGCTGTAAAATCAAGATAATTTAATTCTACACTTTTACAAAATAATCGATAGGCAAAAAAATGATATTTCCCATAAGAAAAACGCACCAATGCGTAGCTATAAAAGGCATTATAAAATGCGCGAAAAAAATAGAATGCAATAAGTGCAAAGCTAAATACATACATAAATTGCATTGTGCTAGTGAGGTTGAGTTTTTCATAAATCCAAGCCGAGCTCCAATGTGAAAAAATCATTTGTGGATTACTCGCAAAAGTGATAAAAGGCATAATGATACTAATGCCTATGGTTTCAATGAGGGAGAGCACGATATTGGCGAGAAATAATGCAAACAAAATAACTTTGTCGCGTCTAGTGGTAAGAGAGCGCAATATCATTACATTACTAGGAGATTCTTTCATTTGTTTCCTTTTTTTCAAATCTTCTTAAAATTCTTTATTTTTTCAATTTACGCGCTAAAGCAAACGCACCTTATAATGAGATTACATAATCGTCTATATCTTGAATTGGCACATTATAGCATAGCCTCCTTTTTGTGAGCTTATTTAGTATTTTAGGTTTTAAGATTTTAGATTTATAATAAAACAATCCGCGCTTTTACGCACTTGCCTTTAGCATTTTTACTCGGTATTTATCCACCATAAATATGGGTCAATGCCATAAGGTGGGGTAATGGTTGGCATCTCAATTTTGCGCCAATATGCCACACGAAAAGCAGGCAGATTAAAATGTGGGATAGTATAGAATCCCCACAGCAAGATTCTATCCATTGCTCTGCCAATAGCTATGCGCTCTTTTTCATTCGTAGCATTTAATAATCTTTGAATTAAATCATCTACCACAGCATCTTTTACGCCTGCAAAATTTTTACTCCCACTTGTATCTGCCACTGCAGAGCTCCAATAGTAATTTTGCTCATTGCCCGGAAAAAGGCTTTGCCCTAAAAGCTCAATGACCATATCATATTTGAAATGCCGCACACGATTAATATATTGCGAATCATCTACTTTTTTAATCGTAGCAGTAATACCAAGCTTTTGGAGATTTTTTACAAAAGGCAAGCAAATACGCTCAAAAGCTTCATACGATATAAGAATTTCAAAAGTAAAAGGTTTGCCTTGCGGCGTATAAAGTGTGCCATTTTTAATATAAAATCCCGCACTTTTAAGTAAATCTCTTGCATATTTGAGATTCTCTCTTAAATTTTCCCCACGCACTTTTGCTCCATCTGTGCGGGGGATAATATAGCTTTGGGTAAAGATTCTAGGATTAAGCTTAGAGTTATATTCTTCCAAAATCTCTTTTTCCCTGTCTGTGGGAATGCCAGAGGAAGCAAAAGGGGAGTTATTAAAAATATGTTTCGTGCGTTCATATTGATTAAAAAATAAATTTTTATTACTCCATTCAAAATCAAACGCATAAAGCAAAGCTTCCCGCACTCTTATATCGGCAAAAAGAGGATTTCTCGTATTGAAAAAAAAGCCTTGAAATGTGCTTGGAAGCTGATGTTTAAAGCTCTGTAAAATGATTTTTCCCTCTTTTTTTGCCTTGCCCTCATAGTCGTTTGCCCACACTTTTGCTGAAGATTCTATGCGATAGTCGTATTCTCCAGCAAGGAAGGCATTTTGCGCCACAGAAGGGTCTTTATAATATTCTATAATGACTTCATCAAAGTTATATGCCCCCTTTTGTGTAGGGTGATTTTGCGCCCAATAGTGAGGGTTGCGTTCATAAGTGATACTGCGCCCTATATCAAATTTTTTCACTCTATATGCGCCGCTTCCTATGGGGATTTGAAGTGGATTCTCACCAAAAGTATTTTTGCCCTCTTTAAGATAAATATGAGCAGGTAAAATAGGGAGTTGCCCTAAGATTAAAGGTAGCTCTTTGTTAGAATCATTTTTAAAATAAAATGCCACTTCGCTCTCACTTAGCACTTTGACGATTTTGACATCAGCATAGTAGCGTTTAAACTCTATCTTGCCCTTTTGCATTAGCGTCTCAAAGCTAAATGCGACATCTTTTGCGCTCACCTTTACACCATCACTAAATTTTGCCTTTGGGTTGATATGAAAGATAATGTAATCTCTCCCCCTTGTCATAGAATCTGCAATTAGCCCATATTCGCTAAAAGGCTCATCTAGGCTTTGAATGGTAAGTGTGTTATACACAAGTGTGCTAAGCTCCGCAGCCGCATTGCCCTTTTGCACAAAGGGATTGAGGCTATCAAAAGTGCCAAGCGCAAAGCCTTTGAGTGTGCCATCTTTTGGGGCATTGGGATTAGCATAATCAAAATGTGTGAAGTTTTGAGGATATTTTGGCGTGCCATAAATGCTAAGAGCGTGGGTTTTTGTGGTGTGTAAAGTATTTGCGTTTATCCCTACACACAAAATAAATAGAAGTATAAAAGAGATTTTCATTGGCAGGAATTATAGAATCTTTAAATAAACTAGGAAATTTTTAAGCGTTTCAGGAAATACACCAGCAATAAAAATCAGCACAATCACGAAGGGCAAGATATATTTAACATACGCATACCATATATTTACAAGGTGCGGATTAAGTGTGCCATTGTTGCTTAACTCTTTTTTTGCTTCATCTTTTAAAATCCAACCCACAAAAAGTAATGTGCCAAGAGAAGTGAGCACAAAGAGAATATTACCGCTGATAAAATCAAAGCTATCAAAGATATTTTTGCCATTCCAAGTGATATGCTCCCAAGCTCCATAAGAGAGGATACAAGGGAGATTCCCACATATGAAAATAAAGCCAAGTGTGATATTAATTGCATTGGTGCGTGAGATATTACACTTTTCATATAAGGCGGTAATAATCACTTCATAAATGGGCAAAGAAGTAGTAAGTGCTGCAGTAATTAAAAGCAGGAAAAAGATAAGGGCGAGGACATTACCAAAATAAATATGTGAAAACACAATAGGGAGGGTTTGAAATACAAGGCTTGGTCCTTGATTTGGTTCTAATCCAAAACTAAAGAGTGAGGGAAAAATCATAAATCCAGCTAAGAGTGCGATAAGTGTATTAAGCACACCGGTGGCAACAGCGGTTTTAATCATATTTTCATTTTTTTGTAGATAGGAGCTAAGTGTAATCATCACGCCAAAACCTAAGGAAAGTGCAAAAAACACTTGCCCTAGCACATCAATGAAAAGCTTAGCTGTGATTTTGCTAAAATCGGGCAAAAGATAGAATCTCACGCCCTCCATTGCACCCGGAAGCGTAAGATTGCGGATAACGATAATAAATAAACAGATAAAAAGCAAGGGCATAAGATATTTCATACTGCGCTCAATGCCATCAATGATGCCTTTTTTGAGAATTACCCAATTTATAGCGACAAATACACTTGTCCAAATGCCAATCATTAGCGGATTATGCTCTATTTTGGCATTATAAAAGCTTTGGGCAAGTTCTTTATCAATGGGCGAGGAGAGATTAAGCTCGCCACTTAGGATACTTGTGATATAAGTAATCACCCAGCCGCCTAGCACCATATAATATGCCATAATCCCAAATGCTCCTGCAATGCCACAATAGCCAATGATTTTATAGATATGCGGAATGCTTTTGCCTTCTATCTCTCCACTAAAAGCATCAACTGCATTTTTATGTGCGCGTCTGCCAATGACATTTTCTACCCAAATCACGGGGATTCCTACTAAAATCATTGCAAGAATAAAAACAAGCACATACGCACCACCACCATTTTCTCCTACAAGATATGGGAATCTCCAAGTTGCTCCAAAGCCAATAGTCGCTCCTGCAACGGTTAAAACATAAGTGAGACTAGAGCTCCAAGTTTGGCGAGTAGGGGCAGGATTTTGCATTATTTCTCCTTTTGGGGTGTTTTCCAAAATACATATACAATTTTAATAAGCACACTAAAAATAATACCCTCTAAAATCGCACCAAGCACAAATGACGTATAAAGCGTGTCATTGAGTTCCCCAATACTTTTACCTAAAGTAGCAGTGGCGATAAGAAAGGTAAGTGGCATAGAATCGCTTAGCGCAAAAAGGAGTGTAAATTTTGCACTTTTAAAATATTTACCAAAGACAATACTTGCACTAATGAGGCGCAATGTAAGCATACCGATGATAAGGTATAGGGCATAAGTGAGAATCTCCGTGTCGCTAAAGAGGGCATCAAGATTGAGCGTAGAGCCGATATGCACGAAGAAAAATGGCACGAGAAAGCCAAAGCCAAAATGGTGTAGATTCTGTGGCAATTCTGCCTTGTGTTTAAAAAACGTGCTAAGAATTGTCCCGGCTAAAAATGCCCCAAGCACCGCCTTTATATCAAGTATCATCATAAGCAACACAAAGCCAAAGAGGAGCAAAAAGACAAAGCGCAAATCTTGCGAGTTACTATCATCTTTTGGCAAAAATAAAAAGCGCACCTGCGGTATCCACCAAAAAAGCACCTTTGCCATTCTAAATCCTAAAATTACAAATACCAAAAAGAGCACGAGAATAAGGAGTTTATACCCGAGATTGCTCCCTACACCGTGCCTTAATGCCCCATCGACAATCACGAGCGCAGTGATACTGACAAGTTCCCCTAAAATGCCAATTTTGAGTGCTAAATCAAGCCAAGGTTGTTCTTTACCATAGTCTTTTATGAGTGCCACAATCATTCCTAGACTCATCACAGGTAGAGCGGCAATATAGATATAAGAAAGTCCTGCGCTCAATACGACAATGCAAGCAATGCCGTAGAGAATGCAAAAATATGCGAATGTACGGAGCAAAAATGGCGCACCGAGATTTGTAAAGGATTTGATATCTACCTCCAAGCCGCATAAAAACATCAAAAATAAAAAGCCTACTTCTGCAATGATATTAATCTCCTCAATATCGTGAATAAAGCCAAAAAAGTGTCCTGCTAACGCACCCAAAATCATCTCCACTACAACAATAGGAATACGCGTAAGGGAGCTAATGGGCGAGGCAAAAAGAATAAGCAGAGCAAAAATGCTAAATGTGCTTAGTATTTCTATGGTGCCACTCATTGTGAAACTTTGTGTGTGGAAGTTTTGCTTTGTGCGGGAGAAAAACTTGTGGATTCTGTGATGTGAGAATCTGTGAGTTTGGATTCTGTTCTTATGGAATCTGTTGCCCTAAAATCTTGAGAATCCGCCTCGTTTAATCCTAAGGCGTGTAAAATCGCGCGGGGGTAAAGGCTGTATTCGCATTCGTGGATTCTTGCCTCAAAAGTTTCTAGGTTGTCGTTTGGGAGCTTTACAACTTTTTCTTGCAGGATAACCTCTCCGCCATCAAGCTCCTCATTGACCCAATGCACACTCACGCCGCCATAACTACTAGAGGAGTAAAAGCTATCTTTTATGGCGTGCGCACCTTTGTATTCAGGCAAAAAAGAGGGATGTATATTAATAATCTTAAATTTTTGCGTGAAAGCAGGGGTAAGAATCCTCATAAATCCAGCCAAAAAGATATATTCAATTTTATGAGTATGTAAAATATTTATCATTGCTTTATCAAAATCTTCACGCGTTGCAAAATGTTTATGAGGGAGAATCTCGCAAGGAACGCCAAGATTTTTTGTGCGCGTGATACCATATGCAGAAGGGTTGTTACACAAAGTGAGTGTTATTTCAATCTCATATTCTTGTGCGGTATCTTTTTGCCTAGATTTGAATCTTTTATGGTGCAAAGATTCAATTAAATGCTGCATATTGCTGCCATTGCCGCTAAAGAGGATTGCACACGAAAGAGTTGTAGCCATTAGTTTAGAGCCATTTATGAATGAAAAAATTGTGGATAATCATTCTTAAGGGATTTGATAATCTCTATCATCTCATCGCGTCCATAGGCAGCATCTTCTGGCAAAAGCTCATAGAACTTATCCATTTGTGAAGAATATAATTCAATAAGCTTTTCTATGTGAGGTTTTTTTGCTCCGGCAAAATACAGCGCGACACCGAGCATATCAATCACTTCCATTGCCATTTCCTCAAGGCTCATTTCAAGTGCTAATTCGTCATCGACTTTTTCATCAATACTCATTAGTGTTCCTCCTTATTTAAGATATATTCTACTTGCGTTTTAATATCTGCATAGGCAAAGCTTTCTTTAAATCCGTCTATCTTGCCACCAGAGGCGTTTTTATGTCCTCCACCATTAAAGCACTCTTTGCTGATAAGACTCACATCGCAATTTCCATTTGCGCGTAATGAGACATTCCCACGCGGATTTACATCGATATAGAAATCATACTCGGGATTGAAGCGCAAAAAGAGATTTGCTAAAACGCTAATGCCTCCCATAGAGTAACTTAAAAAGCCTTTTTTATCCTCATAATGAATACTACAAAGCTCTTTTTTGCTGCTAAGGAGTTCTACCTGTGCGTGAGAGATGATATTATCCATTGTTTGCTTTTGCGGGTCTCCCCCCAAAATACGCTTTTTAATGCAAAAGAGTGCGTTATCAAAATCCACCTCGCCATTTGGGGATTCTAAAAATTCTTTCATAGATTCAATAATGGCAAATTTATAATCCCTATGCTCTTTGTCAAACATAAATCGATTAAGCTCAAAACTCCCACTAATCGCGCCCATAGCAACTTTGCCAAAGTCAAATTTATAGCCATCTTCAAGCCAAATATCCACGGAGTTAATCATATTAGTGAGATTTGAAATCCATTCTAAGCGATTAGAATCAAGGATTGGGTAAAGTTCTCTTAGGGTATCAAAAGTAATTTTAGAGGCACAGCGCGTATCATCAAGGTGATACCATTGATATTTATCGGCACATTCTTGTCCGCTGATATGATGATCAAGCAGTAAAACTTCTATATCAAATCCTGTGATTTTAAGCTCTCCTATGTGTTGATAGAGGTGTTTTGCCTCGCTTAGAGTAAGATTCAAATCAGTGATTAAAATGAGATATTTTTGATTTGAATCCACCTTTTGTGGATTCTTAGCAACCTTGCCAAATTTTGCACTCAAAAGCGCGTAGGCGTTATCGGTGTGAGAATGTGCTATGCTATCGAGTATGCTATTTATACGCACGAGCACTTCTTTGCCATAGTTTGCATTGTAAAAAGTGATGTCTGTGAAAAATTCTTTAGCGATGAATTGGCAGCCATAGCCGTCCAAATCTGTGTGTGAGAGATGAAAAACTTTCATTATTTATCCTTAAAATTGTATGTCAATCGTGCCGAGCACTTCAAACTTAACATTCGGGTCGATTTCTGCATTGCCAAGTATAGTATTTTTGATATTAAAAGATTCTAGTAGTTTTACCAAAGGTTTGCGGATTCTATAATCCACAAATAAAATTGGCATAATATTTTTTTGCTGTAAGAGTGCGAGATTCTCTTCTTCTACGGCTTGGACGAGTTTTTGCACATCATTTGAATGCAAAAGGAAAGTTTTGCCATTTGGCTGCTCTTTTAGCCTGTCGATGAGGTATTGCTCGGTAGCAAGAGACATCGTAAAGATTTTGAGGCTATCATCTTGCCCCTTGAAAATATCAGTGATTGTGCGCGAAAGTCTTGCGCGGACTTGCTCTACGATACTTTCGGTATCATTTTGCAAAACCGGATAAGTATCAATAATACTTTCTAAAATCGTAGGCAAATCTTTGATAGGAATGCGCTCGTGGAGCAAATCACGCAACACATACAAAATCGTGCTCATTGGAATCTTGGAGGCTTCGCTCACGACTACCGGGAAGTTTTGTGCGTGTTTATCAAGGAGCATTTTTACTTCATCACGCGTGATGAAGTCCTCCGCATAGGTTTTGACGAGCTCGGTCAAATGTGTGGTGATAATCGTAGAAGGATCAATGATGTTATAGCCTTGAATAATCGCGTCTTCCTTGTCTTTTGGGTCTATCCATAGTGCGTCCATATTAAAGGCTGGTTCTTTGGTGGGGATACCCTCAATGGGCTGTCCTACCATACCTGTATCCATTGCTAAAAATTTATCTGGCATTACCGAACCACCACCGATTTTTACGCCTTTAAGCAAAATAACATAGTCGTTTGGTTGCAGATTCAAATTGTCTTTAATGCGGATTTGTGGCACTAAGAATCCATAATCTGAAGCGATATTTTTACGCATAGCACGGATTCTCTCTAACAAGTCGCCATTTTGCTTCACATCAGCAAGGCGGATAAGCCCATAGCCCAAATAAATCTCCAAAGTTTCTACTTTCAAAGCCTCATTGATGATATTTTCCTCTTCTTTTTTAATCTCCTCATCTGTTTTTTGCACTCTTTGGGCTTTATGCTGGGATATATCAATCTCGCGTTCCTTGTTCGCTTCTTGGCTAGTTGCAGCGCTTGTATCTTTTTTGTTTATCCATTTTTCTATGGTGGCAAATATACTGCTTAAATCCTCTCGGCTTGTGAGCCACGCTACAACGAGGAAAAATCCTCCTACAAAACCAAGTGAAATTGGCAATCCGGGCACGAGCGCAAAGAGGATTAATATAAATCCCACAATTACTAGAATCTTTGCGCTGTTTGCAATTTGCGTGATAATATCTCCGGCAAAATTTGTCTGTGAGCTTTTTGCGGCACGTGTGGTGATGATACCTGTGGCTGTAGCAACTATGAGTGCTGGAATCTGCCCCACAAGCCCATCGCCAATAGTAAGAATAGTAAAAGTCTCCGCACTCTGTTTGGCTGACATTCCGTGTTCAAACACACCGATAAGGAATCCGCCAATGATATTTACGATTGTAATGATGATAGAGGCAATCGCATCACCCTTGACAAACTTACTCGCTCCGTCCATTGTGCCATAAAAGTCTGCCTCTTGTGAGAGGGCATCGCGTCTTCTTTGCGCCTCCTCTTGCCCGATAAGTCCGGCATTTAAATCTGCATCAATCGCCATTTGCTTACCGGGCATTGCATCAAGTGTAAATCTCGCTCGCACCTCTGTTACGCGTGTAGAACCATTTGTAATAACGATGAGATTCACAATCACAAGTATGGTAAAGACAATGATACCAATGACATAATTGCCCCCCACGACAAAATGCCCAAATGCAGCCACAATACTACTCACCGCCTCCACACCATTATGCCCCTCGCTTAGAATCATACGCGTGGTGGCGACATTGAGGGCGAGGCGATAGAGTGTAACGATAAGCAAAATTGTAGGAAAAGCAGAAAATTCTGTGGCTTTATCTACATAGAGTGTGATAAAAATAATAAGTAAAGAGAGTGCAATAGAGATACTTAATAAAAAATCAAGCACTTGACTAGGTAGCGGCACGACAATAATACTCACAATAAGCATAATAAAGATGACAACAATCATCTCCTTGCTTTGTGAGAAATTTTTTAGAAATGGTAGAGTCTTATTGAGAATCTTTGTCGTATCAAAAGTCAAATCTACTTACCTTTATGTTTGTGATATAGAATCTAGTATAAACCTGCAATTGTAGCAAGAATTGTTAAATTGTATAAAGCCCTTGACAAAGCACAGATATAGAATTCTTAATAATTTTTAAGTTTTAGCAAAAAGTGTGTAGGTAAGATTACTTAGATAAGAAGCCCTTGCTGATTTAAGCTTTTTATTTATAATGCCTTTTTTATTCTACATTTAAAGAAAGCGAGTGAGATATGGCAAGTGAATACAATCCCAAAGAGATAGAATCCAAGTGGCAACACTATTGGCAGGAACACAAGAGCTTTGAGCCTAAAGAGATAGATTCTATAAATTCTAAGAAAAAATACATCCTAAGTATGTTTCCCTACCCAAGTGGGGCGATTCATATGGGGCACGTGCGAAACTATTGCATAGGCGATGCGCTCGCTAGGCATTATCGACAAAGCGGATACAATGTGCTTCACCCTATGGGTTGGGACGCCTTTGGTATGCCTGCTGAAAATGCTGCGATAAAGCATAAAAGCCACCCCAAAACTTGGACTTATAGCAATATTGACACAATGAGGGCGGAGCTTGCCACACTCGGGCTTAGTTTTTCGCAAGAGAGGGAATTTGCCACGAGCGATACACTCTATACGCGCTTTGAGCAGGAATTTTTTATCAAAATGTGGGAAAAGGGACTGATTTATCGTAAAGAAGCTTATCTTAATTACTGCCCTAATGATAAAACAATCCTAGCAAACGAGCAAGTTATAGAGGGCAAATGCTGGCGTTGTGATACACCCGTGGTGCAAAAGCAGATGTTTCAATACTATATTAAAATTACGGATTATGCTGACGAGTTGCTTTCGTGTTTAGATGATTTAGAGGGGCACTGGTCGTCGCAGGTGCTGACTATGCAGAGAAATTGGATAGGCAAATCAAAGGGCTTGAGCTTTAGCTTTGAATTGAGCGAAGATTCAATAAAAAAAGTGGGTGGCGAGATAACAAGGCTTGAGGTTTTTACCACTCGCGCGGATACGATTTTTGGCGTTACTTATTGTGCCTTGGCTCCAGAACATAGCATTATTGAGGCACTTATCGCCCAAAACGCGCTTGATTGCAAACTGATAGAATCTATTAATGCCATTAAAAACACAAATGCGCGAGATAGGGCGCAAAGGGAAAAAATAGGCTTTGATTTGGGTGTGCGCGTGATTCACCCGCTGACAAATGAGGAAATACCCGTGTGGGTGGCAAATTTCGTGCTTATGGAATATGGGAGCGGGGCGATTATGAGTGTGCCTATGCACGATGAGCGGGATTTTGCTTTTGCCAGAGCTTATAATCTCCCGCTTAAATGCGTGCTTGCAAAGGATAAAGATTCTGAATCTATACAGGATTTTTCAGGAGCAGATTCGGTAGTAGATATTGAGGAGGGCTATCTCATTAATAGCGGTGCGTTTAATGGACTAAGCAGTGCGGAAGCAAAGGAACGCATCATTGCGCTTTTTGAGAAAGAGGGTAAGGGCAAGGGTGTGATTATGTATCGTTTGCGCGATTGGGGCGTCTCTAGGCAGCGATATTGGGGTGCGCCTATTCCTATGGTACATTGTGAAACTTGTGGCATTGTGCCTGAAAAGATTGAGAATTTGCCTATTACCTTGCCTTTTGATGTAACTATTGATGGTGAGGGGAATCCCTTAGATAAGCACCCCACTTGGAAGCATTGTGCTTGTCCAAAATGTGGCGCAAAGGCTCTAAGAGAGAGTGATACAATGGATACTTTCGTGCAGTCGAGCTGGTATTTTCTGCGCTACACGACACCCCCTACAATGTGGGTGCAAAAGCCCTTTGATAAGGAGCATTTAGCCTATTGGCTTAATGTCGATGAGTATGTGGGTGGTATAGAACACGCAATTTTGCACTTGCTGTATGCGCGCTTTTTTACCAAAGTGTTGCGTGATTTGGGCTATGTGGAGATTGATGAGCCTTTTGCAAATCTCCTCACACAGGGTATGGTGCTGAAAAACGGCGCGAAAATGTCAAAATCTAAGGGAAATGTCGTCAATCCAAATGAGATTATCGCGCGCTTTGGCGCAGATAGCGCAAGACTTTTTGTGCTTTTTGCCGCTCCACCTATGCGGGAGCTTGAGTGGAATGATAGTGCGTTAGAGGGGGCGTATAGATTCTTAAAGCGACTATGGGATAGGTCGGAAAATATAGAATCTTGTGAGGTTTTGCCTCGTATTGCTCACGCAAACCTTACCAAAAACGAGCAATATGCGCGCCAAAAGGTGTATGAGGCATTACAAAAAAGCGTAGATATTTTTAGCAAAAAGCAGGTTGGTTATCCTTTTAATACCCTTATTGCCGCAGCTATGGAGGCTTTTAATGCCTTGAGTGAGCAGGAAAATGCACAGGTATGGAGCGAGGGTTATTTTATCTTGCTGCATATTCTAGAGCCTATCGTGCCTCATATCTGCTGGGAGTTGAGCCAAAAATATTTTAACCTCACAAACTTTGCACCCATTAGTGTTGATGAGGCGGCGTTGCATAAAGATGAGGTAGTGTATGCGGTAACGATTAATGGCAAAAAACGCGCAGAAATCGAGCTTCCTTTGGGATTAGATAAAGATGAAATCATCGCTAAGGCAAAGCAAAGTGTTGAAAAATGGCTTGTTGATGTGGAGATTGTGAAAGAAATAGTCGTGCCAAATAAGCTTGTGAATCTTGTGGTGAAATGATGAAAGACTATTTTTTTTCTTGCGTGAGATATGTAGTATTTTGCACTTTTGCGTGGCTTTTTGTGGGCTGTGGATATCAGCCTGTGAGCCATTATGCACAGAGTATTTTTAATGATGGTGTGTATGTGGATATTATTGTTAATTCCTCTATACCTGAATCGGGCGCAAATATCAAAGATAGGGTGAATAATGCGGTAATTAAGCGATTTGGTAGTCGGTTAAAGAGTAAGAGGGAGGCGCAGAGCTTTCTCACAATCAATGTGAAAAGCATTACACAAACGCCTGTGGCTTACAATCAACAGGGTTTTGTGAGCTACTATCGCACAAATATTGTGCTTGATATTCATTTTGAAAATGCACAAGGTAAGAGTTTTGATGTGAGCAATACAGGTTATTATGATTATAGTGCAGATTTTACCTCTACAATCATATTTGACCAATATCGTTTAGAATCTGTGGCGAATGCGGCGCATATGGCATTAGATAAATTTATCTCGCAAGTGGCGTATTATGGGGAATTTTATGATGAGAAAAAATAAGATTCTATACGACACAAAACGCGGTATCTATTAAGGGTGGTTGAAGTGCAAAAAACACAGAATGTTGGAAATGCGCAAGATTGTATAAAATCGCAAAATCCTAAAATCTCGCAAATGAGCCTGAAAGATGTGCTTTTAAGCAAGGGTGCAGAATACGCGCCTTTTGATGTGATGCGTGTCCATAGAATTTACAAGCACATTGCACCCCTGCTGGGCTTTGAAACTATTTTTAACAAAAAGTGTAAGGTAATCCACATAATGGGGACAAATGGCAAGGGTAGCACTGGGAGATTTCTTACTATGGGATTAGCACAGCATAAAAAGAGAGTGTTACATTTTAGCTCTCCCCATATCTTTAGCTTCAATGAACGTTTTTTTGTGTGTAGGGAGGATTATTGCGGGGATATTGATGAGAACGAGCTGGAATTAGCGCATAAGATTCTATGGGGTATTGAATCTGTGCGTGAGGCGAGTTATTTTGAATATGCGACCTTCCTTGCCTTGCTTCTCGCTCGAGATTGTGAATATCTCGTGCTTGAAGCTGGTGTTGGTGGCGAGTATGATTCTACTTCTGTGATAAGCGCGGATATAAGTGTTTTTACGCTCATTGGGCTAGACCATAAAGATATGCTGGGCGAGAGCTTGGGGGAAATTGCACTCACAAAGCTTAAGGCGATGAGTGGGCGTGTGATTCTTGCGAGGCAAAATCACAAAGAAGTGGAGAACTTGGCTCTGAATTTAGCCACACAAAAGGGCTTAGAATGCGAATTATGGCAGGACATACACGCGGATAAGCGTTTGCGTGATGAAGCTCAGGATTTTACGGAATATTGCCAAAGATACACGCTCCCGTCATTCTTGCGCGAGAATCTCCATAATGCTATGCGCGTAATGTGGCATTATGGAATGAATTTTGATTTTAACTCTCTGCCTATACTTTGTCTTCGTGGGCGATGTGAAAGATTTAAAAGCAATATTGTCCTTGATGTGGGGCATAATCTTGATGGTGCAAAGGTTTTGTGCGAATATCTTAGCGGAAAACAAGTGATTCTTGTGTATAATAGTTACGCAGATAAGGATATTGAGGCAATTTTGCGTGAGCTTTTGCCAATCATTAAGAAAGTTTTAATACTTTACGCGGAGCGAACTCGCATTTGTCCGAGGGAGAAATTAGTCCATATATTACAGACCCTAGGGGTAGAGTATGAAGACTTTGAGCTTAGAAAAATAAACGATGAAGAGCAATACCTTGTGTTTGGCTCTTTTAGTGTGGTAGAATTATTTTTACAACAATACAAAGGAATGTAGTGCAAGATAGATTGATGATTTCTATTATTGATGATAATGGCTCAAGACAATTTAGTGTGCATTGCTTGATTCAAAAAGTGGCATTATTTTTGGTGGCAAGTATTGTGGTAGTGGTGGTATCGTATCTCATAGCAGCGCATTTTTTGATGAGTGAGCTTGAGGTGATTTTGGCGAACAATATGCAGGTGCGTGAGAACTTCCAAGATATTTATGAAAAAAATAGTGAGCTTGAGCGCGATATCGACTACAAGACAGATGAGCTCCTCAAAGTCAATAATAAAATCAATGAACTTGAAAACATCATCAATGTTTCCAAGCGCAATCACGAGGTATATAATAACCAAGACATAGATTTCGATGCACTCACATCTTCACAAAAAGATATACTTCTAAAAATTATTCCTAATGGAGACCCTGTGGATAGCTTTGCCTCAAAGACTTTCCCTCACAAAAATACTTCAGCTTATACACTCAATCAAAGCACACCCGTGTATGCTACTGCAAATGGCATTGTAGATTCAGTGCGTGTAGCAGGAAGTGAAAATCATCTCGTGCAGATTCAGCATTCTTATGGATTCGCATCAAGCTATAGGCATTTGGGTAAGGCGGTCGTGCAAAAAGGCGATTTTGTGATTAAAGGACAAGTGATTGGTTATAGTGGCTCAAAACTAAGTCTCTATTATGATTTACATTTTGTAGATTCTGCTTTGCCTGTGGCGAGTTATACTGACTGGAATAGCGACAATTTCGCGCAAGTTATTGGTGTGAATAGTGCAATTGATTGGAAAAGTCTAATATGGGCGCTTGATGATTTAATTCAGCTCAAAAACTATCGTGTAAGTTACCAAAACAATGAGATTCCCGCTTATTAAACGATGAATCCTAAGAGTAAACGCCTTATTTTGATGATTACCGACCAAAATGGGTCGCGCTACATTAATGTAAATTCTATTTTTAGACAGGTTGCGCTGTATCTCGTTATTTTTATTATCACATTTGTGATTTTTGGCATAGTATCAATAAAAACCTTTAGCGCGGAGATTCACAAAATATCAGAGTTGAATGAAAAAATTATGAAGCGATATGAAAAAATGATTGCTAAAAATGAATCGCTTAATAATCAAATCAAGCAAAGAATCGAGGAAATTTCGCAAGTCGATAGCAAAGTGGAGGATTTAGAATCTATCATTGGTGTGTCTATTGATTCTAAAAGCACAGGGGATAATTTAGAATCTCGCATAGATGTTGCCTCGCTCACAGGCACGCAAAAGGTTTTTGTGATGAAATTTATCCCAAATGGTTATCCTACCGAAACCCATCATCATATCTCTGCTCCTTATGGTTATAGGGTGCATCCGCTGCTTTTTACGAGGCATTTGCACACAGGCGTTGATTTTGCTATGTCTGTTGGTACGCCGGTGTATGCTACTGCCAATGGTGTGGTCAATGAAGCAAGATTCTCAACCGGTGGTTATGGTTATCTTGTTAAAATAGATCATTCACTTGGGTTTATGACTTATTATGCACATTTGAGTAAAATAGTGGTGCAGAAAGGAATGTTTGTCAAACGTGGGCAGCTTATTGCTTATAGTGGCAATACAGGACGAAGCACAGGACCTCATCTTCACTATGAAATACGATTTTTAGGTCAAGTGATTAATCCTTCAAATTTTATGGATTGGAAGATGAGTAATTTTGATTCAATTTTTGAAAAAGAAAGGAGTGTAGCATGGCAATCTTTGTTAGCGACAATAAACAACCTGATGGAGTAAATACAAGTGGCGGTGGAGCGACTATCATCGCGCAGGGCACGAAAATTAAGGGAGAAATCAACACGGATTGTAGATTGCATATTGATGGCGAGTTTGAGGGGAATATTCACTCTAAAGACACCGTGATGATTGGTAAAAATGGTGTTGTGCATGGCGAAATAGATACAAGCTCACTTATTGTTAGCGGACGTTTCGTGGGTAATGTTGTCTCATCAACACTTGAAATCAAGCCGCAAGGGCGCGTAGAAGGCACAGCTACGACAAGCGAATTTGTCATTGAGCGCAAAGGTGTATTTGTGGGTGAAAGCAAGGTAAAGGGTCCAAATGCAAGTAAGGCTGATATCGCTGCACTTGGGTTATCAAAAAAAGATAAATAATACTGGAGAGAGGTTTGATACAATCTTATCTGTATAAACTTCTCAAAGCGGGCAGTTTTTCATATGAATTGCTGCTAACTAAAGATTCTAAACAAGCTCAAGATGCTTGCGAGGTTTTTAGTTTGTTTAGAATCTCCCCTTTTGTTTTGCCTGAGCTTCCTATTCGTTATGGTGATGATTTGAGCTCATTCCGCGAGGAATTTTTACATACCCTACATACTTTGCGCGGTTTTTATGCCGCAAAAGAGCCCAAGATTCTTGTTTCTCCCATTACGAGTGTGCTTTATGCTCTGCCTAAGGCGGATATTTTACAAAGCTTCATGCTCAATGTTAGCCAACATTACAATTTTAGCTCTATCAAGGAGCGCATTATCGAGTATGGCTATGAATGTGTGGAGGTGGTGGAGCTAGAAGGTGAGGTGAGCTTTCGAGGGGATATTATCGATATTTTTATACCCCAGAGTAAAAATCCCTACCGCATTGCGTTTTTTGATGATGAGATAGAGAATATACGATGTTTTGATACACGGACGCAGATGAGTAATCCCGCTGATAATATCACGCAGCTCGAAATACTTCCCGCGCTTTTTTCGCTTGACACGCAGGAAAATAGCGCATTAGAACATCTTGTGCAGGGTAGCGACTTTGAGGGATTTAATAAAAATGTAGCTTCGTTTGGACTTTGGTTTCTAGGTGAGAGGGCGCATTTTTTGCCCTTGCAATATGCGACTTTACTCACGCCCTGTGCGCTTAGTGAGGCAAGGGAGATTTATGGCTTAGATTCTATGCAAGAAGCCATTGCACTAGATAAAATAGAATCTTTGTCCCTGTGTGAAGAGATAGAGGGCTATAATGATATAGCTTTTAATCCTAAAAATCTCATCTCGCTCCTCAAGGCTCATAGCAATCGCAAAATTACATTGCTTACATCAAATGATATTAAGTTAAAAGCCTTTGATAAGGCAGATTTGCAGGGTGTGGAGATAAAGCATTCTAATGCTATTGTGAATCTTATCACGCCAAATGAATTGCTCCTTTCTCTTAATACATTTAGTCCTAAAATTAAGCACAAAAAACCCACCTTAAAGCTTAATGAAATTTCTCAAGGTGAATATGTCGTGCATAGTGAATATGGTATAGGGCAGTTTATTGGATTGAAAAGTGCGCATATTGCTGGAGTGGTAAGGGATTTTATAGAAATTGCGTATCAGGGGGAAGATAAGCTTTTATTGCCGGTTGAAAATCTTAATATGATTGATAGGTATGTGGCAGATTCTGGACAGATTCCAATAATTGATAGACTAGGCAAAGGGAGTTTTGCAAAGCTTAAACAAAAGGTAAGGGTAAAACTTTTAGAAATTGCAAATGGTATCATCGAACTTGCAGCCAAGCGCAATCTTTTGCAGGGTGCAAAAATTGATACACAAAATCCTGCACTTGTGCTTTTTGCAAATGCGTGTGATTTTACACTCACAAGCGACCAAGCCCGAAGTATTAATGAAATTTATGCAGACCTCTCTTCGGGCAGGGTAATGGATAGGCTTTTGAGTGGTGATGTGGGCTTTGGCAAGACGGAGGTAGCGATGAATGCAATCTATGCTGTATGTCTTAGTGGGTATCAAGCGGCGATGATTGTGCCTACAACTTTGCTTTGCGCCCAGCATTATCAGAATCTTAAAGCGCGTTTAGAGCCATTTGGGATAAAAATAGGACGATGTGATAGATTCATAAAAAATAATGAAAAAAAGGCTTTGTTTAGTGCGTTAAAAAATGGAAATATACAGGTTGTTATCGGCACTCACGCGCTTTTTGGCACAGAATTTAGTAATCTAGGACTTATTGTTGTTGATGAGGAGCATAAATTTGGTGTGAAGCAAAAGGAGCGCATTAAGGAACTTTGTGCAAATACTCACCTTTTAAGTATGAGTGCCACACCCATTCCGCGCACATTGAATATGGCTCTTTCTCAAATCAAATCTCTTAGCTCACTCCACACGCCTCCTGTGGATAGAATCCCTGTGCGCACTTTTATCAAAAGTGGCAAGCCTTCACTTCTTAAGGAAGTGATTTTGCGTGAATTGCGCCGTGGAGGGCAGGTTTTTTATATCCATAACAATATCGCAAGTATTGAAAAAAAAGCAAAAGAATTACAAGCACTTTTGCCCGACCTTACAATTGCTATTTTGCATTCTCAAATCGATAATGCAAAAAGTGAGGAGATAATGTATGATTTTGCGCAAAAAAAATACAATCTTTTGCTTTGCACGAGTATTGTAGAATCTGGGATTCACTTGCCTAATGCAAATACGATTATCGTAGCAAGTGCTGATAGATTTGGTATAGCTGATTTGCATCAATTACGAGGGCGTGTAGGGCGAGGCAATAAAGAGGGATTTTGCTATTTTCTTGTAGAGGATATGGAGGTTATTACGCCAGAATCCAAAAAACGACTGATGGCATTAGAGAAAAACTCTTATCTTGGTAGTGGTGAAAATCTTGCATATTATGATTTAGAAATTCGTGGTGGTGGGAATCTGCTAGGTATTGCTCAAAGCGGACATATTAAAAACATTGGTTATGGATTATATTTGCGTTTGCTTGAAGAGTGTATTAATCATTTAAGTGGCAAGGGCAGTGTGCAGCAAGTCCAATGCGATATAAAACTTAATCTCAATGCCTATCTCAATCCGCAACTTATAGCAAGTGATAAATTGCGCCTAGAGCTTTATCGGCGACTTTCGCTTTGTGAAAATATAAGTGCAGTCAATGATATAGAATCTGAAATTTTTGATAGATTTGGCGCACTTGATGAGGCGAGTGAAACATTTTTGGAGCTTATACGCATTAAGGTTTTGGCAAATCAATGCAAACTCAAGCAGATTCTGCACTATGGGCAAAATATTACCTTTGTGTATCCTAATGGCGATAAAGAATCTGTGCTTTCACCGAGCAAGGATTGGGACGATGTAATGGAAAGCATAATGGTATTTTTGCGCAAAAAGCTACATAAACAGGCATAAAAGGAATAAAATGAAGTGTGGATTCTGTGAGCGGATAAAAAAACTACGCAAACTTGATGTGATATTAATGCTGTGTATTTGCTTGTTTCTCTATATTGGAAGTCAAATGCAAAAAAAGGAAATGCAGACATATAAAGAGCAGAGTAAGCAGAGACAGGAGAAAAAGCTAGAGCAAGGGCGAAAAGTAGAGGCAGTGCAGGTGCAACAAACACAGCAAGAGCAAGAGAGCGAACTGCAAAAATATGAGGACTTGCAACGTCAATGCTATTTTAAGAGTGATAAAAAGGCGTGTGAGGAGCTCAAAAAATATCAATGGGAGATAATTAAGAGATAGTAGCCTTAAGGCTTAAAAAAGATACAATGTGCTTTGCCGCGTAAGAATCTTAGCTGGTTGTTAGATTCATAAATATATCAAAGGTGGCAATGAAAAGTATAACAAGGCGCATAAAACGCGTATAAAAGAGACAAAATTCGCAAAATTTAGCACGAATTTTTGCTACACATCAATGAGGGTTTTGCGCTATGATAGGGATACAAAAATCTTATTTTAATAATCAACCCATAACTATCATCGTATTTTGGATATTATGTGGATACCTTGTGATATTCTCGCAGAATTTGGGTTGAAGTAAAACCATAGATAAAGAAGCGGTTTTGGCGTTACGAGGAGCATAAGTATGTGAGAGTAGATATACTCAAAACAAGCTCACACATATTTTTCATATATTTTAGTGCAATTATGACTCTGGTGTTTGTGGAGATTCTTTAAGTTGTTTGATTGGTGTGTTTGCATAGCTCACAATGCGTGATATAATCATATCAAGGCTTAGAATTTCCCTCACTGCACCCATTTCAATGGCTTTTTTAGGCATACCAAAGACAACACAATCTTTTTCATTTTCTGCTAATGTATGCGCTCCATTATCATATAGTTCTTTTAGCCCTATACAGCCATCATCACCCATACCGGTGAGGATAATGCCGAGTGCAGATGCCCCGGCTGCGTTATTTGTGCTACGAAATAAAATATCCACACTCGGCTTATGGCGCGAAATGCGCTTTTCCTCATCAAGTGGACAAGCATAATATGCACCCATTGCAAAATCAATAATCATATGTCTATCGCCTCCCGCGATATATACAAAGTTGTTTTTCATAGCCATTTTTTTGGCTACTTCACAGACATTAAGTTTGGATATAGAATCTAGTCGCTTAATAAATGAGGAGCCAAAGCTTTGCGGGATATGTTGTACCACTGCTATGGGCGGTAGCTGCTCTGGCAAGCGAGAGAAAATGTAAGAAAGTGCATCAATCCCGCCCGTAGAAGCCCCAATAACTACAAGTTTGCTACGAGTAATCTTGCAAGGATTGCTCTTTAGTATCTCGTCTGGATGGTATTTTACTGCATCTGCTGTTATCATTTTATACCTTTAATTTTGATAAAAGTTTTATTGCCAAGCCTTTCGAATTTATCCTCTAGATCATAGAGAATTTCGGAATGCCCGAGATAAAATACCCCATCAATGCGCAAGGTATTGATGAGACGTGTTAAAATGTCAAGTTGGTCTTTTTGTTTGAAATAAATAAGCACATTGCGACAGAATAATATGTCAAATTCATTATTCATAAATGGATAGTGCTTGTTGAAAAGATTGAGCTTTTTAAAGGTAACCATCGATTTAAGCTTGTCTTTGACCTTGAGGAGACGTATATTTGGATTTTTGCCATCATCAAGCGAGTCAAAATATTCATCAAGGTTGCACCAAGCAGGGAATTTATCAACTTTAAAATCAATTGTGTAAATGCCCTCCCTCGCCTTTTGTAGCACATCGGTATCAATATCAGTGGCTACAATACTCACGGGCACATTTGTCTTGTAAAGCTTTTGTGCGTATAGCACACTCATAGCGATAGAATAAGGCTCCTGTCCTGTAGAACTCGCACAGCAAAAAATCTTAATAGGGCGATTGAGCTTAAAAAGCACGGGCAACGAGCGGTCAATCATATCTTGGAAATGTGGATATTCGCGGAAAAAGTCAGTTTTGTTTGTTGTGAAGCTATTAATGAATTTTTGTTGGATATTGTTATTATTTTCAATACTTAACAAGAGTTCGTTTATATTGAGCATATGCGTCTCGCGCATAAGAGAGTAGATTCTATTTTTTATCATTGTGAGCTTTGTATCACTTAGATAAATGCCGCAGTATTTATAGAGACTCTCTTTAATAAGTGCCAACTGCTTCGCATCAAGTGTTGCCATTGTGGTAGATTTCCTATTTAATGAGTATAGTTTTCGTGCCGCTACTGCTATATACGAGAACCCGCTTATTTTTGCCCTTTAATCGCGCAAAAGCATTGCTTAAATCAGCAGGCTTTTTTATGCTGATATTCTCCACTTGCGCGATAATATCACCCACCTCAAATCCCGCTTCCTTAGCCTTTGAGTTTGGATTCACACGCGAAATGATGACACCCTCTATATTGTTTGGGATTCTATACTTTTGCTTCAATGCTGGAGTGAGCTCTTCGACACTCAACCCCTCTATTCCTGCACCGCTGGGTGTGTTTTGTGTTGCAGGTGATGATGGCTTTGACTTATCATCTAGGAGTTCGGCAAGTGTGATTTGTGCCACGCGCTCTTGTTTATCGCGGATGAACTTCACTACCACTCTTTCATTTGGAGAAAGCAAACCGATAAGATTTCTTAGTTCTGCTGCACTTGAAACTTTTTTGCCATTTACGTGTGTGATGAGGTCCCACACCATAAGCCCCGCCTTTGCCGCAGGGGATTGAGGTTCGAGACTAATGACAACCGCGCCAGTATTATCACCATAGCTTTCCTTTAAATCTTTGCTAATATCTTGAATCCCAACACCCAAGAATCCTCGCTTAATACTTCCTTTCTCTACGAGTTCTTTAGCGATTTTTTTTACCATATCTGAAGGTATGGCAAAGCCTATGCCGTGATTTCCGCCTGTGCGCGAGAGAATGGCGGTATTGATACCAATGAGCGCACCTCGTGAATCCACCAGCGCACCGCCGGAATTGCCCGGATTGATTGAAGCGTCAGTTTGGATAAAGTTTTCATAGTCGTTAATGCCAATTCCGCTTTTATTGAGTGCTGAAACAATGCCTTGCGTGATACTCTCTCCCACACCGAAAGGATTCCCAATCGCAAATACCACATCGCCGATGAGCACATTTGAGCTATCGGCAAAACTAATAGGCGAGAGGTTGTTCACGTCAATTTTAATCACTGCTAAATCGCTACGCGCGTCCGTGCCCACAACTTTTGCTATATATTCTTTTGTGCTATTTGAGAGTGAGACAAGCACCTTGTCTGCATCCTCAATCACGTGATTATTTGTAATGATGTAGCCATTGCTCGAGATGATTACGCCACTGCCTAAACTGCGCTCTATGCGGTCTTTTGGAATCTGCCCATAAATATCACCGAAAAATTGCTGAAAAAATGGGTCGTTAAACATTGGGTGATTTGGGATTTGATTGCTCACATTTTTTTGCGTGGAGATATTAACCACCGCTTTTTTAGCTTCTTCAATCGAAGAGTTAAAAGAATAAATTGTATCATTGCCTACTTGTGGATTAATGCGTTTTTGTGCTTTGGGTGCTTCTAAAAAATCAATCGCGCATAAGTTAGAGAGTGCAAGAATACATACACATAGAATATATTTCATAAAATACTCCTTAAATATTAAATTATTTGTGTGGTATTGTATAAGTTTAAAATAAATATTTATTAAGCCTTGACTTTTACCCATTTTCTAGCATTACGAAGCAGATTTTCTAATGATTTTAGAATCTTATGAACTTTGAAAAGTTTGTTTCTAAAAAATTTAAATCTCACAGATTCTTAATCGTGTAAATTTTAGAAGCCACAGCGCATTATTTACCGATGATTTCGCGCACACCTCTTGCATTTGGTTTAGACAAAAAGCCCTCTTTTTCAAGCTGCTCTACGATTTCTGCGGCTTTGTTGTAGCCTATTTTGAGCTTCCTTTGTAAAAAGCTAATCGAGGTTTTATTATCCTCTAAGAAAATGCTTTTTGCCTTTGCTATATCATCGCTACTCGCTGAAGTTTCGACACTTTGGCTTATTTCATCTTTTTCATCAGGCATAAAGTCTTTGTCATACTCTACTTTTTGTTGTGATTTGATAAAATCCGCAACTTCTTCTATTTCATCTTCTGTGCTCCAAGGCGCGTGAAGTCGTATCATTCTATCAGCTAGCTTGAAAAGCATATCACCTCTGCCGAGCAGAGATTCGGCACCAAAGCCATCAAGAATAACTTTAGAATCTATTTTGCTCCCCACCTTGTAGCTAATGCGTGAGGGCAAGTTCGCCTTGATAAGTCCAGTAATCACATCTACACTCGGTCGTTGGGTCGCTATGATGAGGTGGATTCCAGAGGCGCGTCCCATTTGTGCGACACGCGCAAGGGCAAACTCCACTTCTTTGCCTCCTGTCATCATCAAATCGGCTAATTCATCGATGATGATAACAAGATAAGGGAGCGTTTTGCCATTATCGTCTATCATTTTGCGATTATATGTATCAATATCCCTAGCTCCCACTTCACTCATCAAATCAAGTCGCCGCTCCATTTCGCTTACCGCACTATTAAGGGCGGTAATTGCTTTTTTAGCTTCAGAAATAATTGGCGTAATAAGATGAGGAATATCTCCATAAATGCTAAACTCCACTTTCTTTGGGTCAATCATTAGGAGTTTGAGCGTATCGGGAGTGTTTTTATAAAGCAGCGAGAGAATCATCGCATTCAGCCCCACACTCTTACCACTTCCTGTTGTTCCCGCAATAAGCAGATGCGGTGCTTTTTTTAAATCTGTAACAAAAGGATTGCCGATAATATCCTTGCCGAGTGCGAGAGTAAGCGGCGAAGTGGAAGTTTTAAACACATCGGATTCTAAAATCTCGCGTAAATAAATGGTTTGCGTGGTATTGTTTGGAATCTCTATCCCTACGACATCTTTGCCTGGCACAGGGGCTTGTATGCGTATTGAGCGCGCACTTAGTGCCATTGCTAAATCATCACCTAGAGTGAGGATTCTATTTACCCTCACATCGGGCGCGGGGCGAAATTCAAAGGTTGTAACAATAGGACCGGAATAATTGCGCACAATATCACCATCTATGCGAAAAACCTTGAGTTTTGCAAGGAGATTCTCACTTTTTCTATCTATCTCATTTTCATCAATATCAATATGTTCGTTTGGCGGCTTATTGAGTAGGCTTGTGGGTGGAAGTTTAAAAATTGTAGGCTTTTGCACCTTGCCATACTCGAGTGTATCTAAAAGGTGCTTATTTTCCTCAATCTCTTTTATACGCTCATAATGCCTTTCCTTATGCACTTCTTTTTGTATTGGGATTTCTTGCACGATAGAATCCACCCATTGTGTAGGATTCTCATTCTTTTTCGTAGAGGGGGTGATTTCTTGTATATCAAGCTCTAGTGGTTGCATAGGGGTAAAGAGACTTGGAGATTGATATTTTTTTGGTGTTGCTTGGACTTGCGCCTTAGATTCTATTTGTGGTTTTGCATTTACACTTATGGGTGTTTTAGAAACTATGCTTTCTGTCTCTGTAATTTTGGTGGATTGCTCCTGTATGCTTTGTGTCGCAGGTTTAGAATCTTGTGTTTGTGTGCTTGAGAGTGGCATTATAGGTGTAAATGGCGTATGCAAAGCCGAATATGTCGGCTCTTTAGATTCTATTATTTGGCTCTTTTGCGTAATGTCTTTTTGTGTAGATTGTGTATGAGGGTGCATAAGGCTCTTTTGCGCTAAGTTTTTAGAATCCTCGCCCGTTTGGATCTGTTGTGGTTGCGTAGATTCTGTATGTGTAGAACTTGTCGCCTCTTTCTTGGGAGATAGTCTAATGCCCGGGGACTTGGAAGCCTGTATGTTGTTATCTTTTATCAAGCTCTCTAGCAAATCTTTTGAATCCTTTTGTATGTTATTGCTGCTCATCTGTAAAAACACACTTGGATTAGCCGGACGCGGAGGAGGTGTAGGGATAGTGCCTGTGCCGGTGTAGGTTGATGATGTGCTTTGCTCTGGTGTGTTGTCCTCTTGTGTAGATTTTTGTGAATCTTGCACGAAAAGTGTCGCTTGGGTAGGCTTTATCGCCGGGTCTGTAAGAGCGATGTGCTTGTTGAGGCTTCTTAGCATATCTTTATGCTCTTGGATTTGATTTGCAAAAAAATCTTGCAATTTCATTTCTTGTCCAGTAGATTCTACAATCTCTATGCGCACTGATTTTTGCTTCATTTCGGGCTTTGTGCCTTCTGTGTTTATTGGCGGTTGAGCGTTTTGCATCTGTGCGCTTTGGGTGGAAAGTGCAGGAATAGAATCTAGCACTATATCTAAAGGTGCAGGGGTTTGAGCAGGGTTTGAGATTGGATTTGAAAGGGTAGATTCTAGGGGTTGGGATTCTAAAGAGTTAGATTCTACGCGCGCCGTGCCTTTGTGTATTTCATCAAATCCCTCTTCTATAACTACATCTCTAAAATCATAATACGCCTTTGTCGTCCGCTCTTGCTTGGCTTGTTGCAAGTCAAGCACATCTTGCGTTTTTTTGCCAAAGAGCTTCTTTATGTGCGGGGTAATATGCGAGATTTGGCGTAAGACAAAGGATTTTGTGATATGAAAATATGTAATAGCAAAATGCACGATGAAATCTCGCGCTACAAGGCATTTATGTTTTGTTTGCTTTGCGAGGAGGGCGAGATTGCGATTTGTGAAAATAAGCCACGCGAATACGAATAAAAATATATCGATTGCCCATACCCCAAATGTGTTGATATAACGCATAAATGCAGCTATTATGGCATTGCCAAAATGCCCTGTGCTAAAGATGAGAGATTGCAAGAGTAAAAGTGCGAGGAAAAAGAGGCAAAAAGATACAACGATTTCAAGTCGTCTAAAGTCTATCACAGGGTTTTTATAAAATCTATATAACACAAAGAGTAAAAAAGGCATTAAAATATAGCCAATATAGCCAAAGATACCTACATTTACATACGAGCAAAATACGCCAAAAGCCCCTATAATATCGCCAAGAAGTGTTGCTATGGAGAAAATCACTAGCACAAGAGCAATACCAATAAATACGGATAATCTTTTATCTAATCTTAAGCGTTTGATGAGAATCCTTTGCAGCCTGTTTATTTTTGTAAAATTTTGATACTAAATTTATGGCAGAAACTAAGTCGCTCATTATATCATAAAGATTTTGTAGATTTCATAAATGATTTTTTTATTTTTTTTAGCTAGAATACAAAATTTTGATGTGAATTTTAGGCGTTAATGAATCTTAAAGGATTTTGCAACTTAGATTCATCGCTGCATTAAGTGTAAGGAGCGCAAAGTGCACGGCAAGATTTTGAGATATTCAAACCAAACCAAAAATGGCGTAATTATCAATGCTACAAAGAAAATTTTTGAGTTGCGTAGTAAAAATTGGCACGACAAACGCGTAATGCCAAGTGCTGGCTTGTTGGTAGAGTTTCGCCTTGACGATGAAGATGGTAATGGGAACAGGGTTACAAGCTGTAAGGCTTCAAAATACCAGGCTTTCCCAGAAGGTGGGCTCATACGCGAGATTGACTTTTGGCGCACAAATACCGATGATGAGCTTAAAAGCAAAGAAATAGATGCAAAGGGTAATATAGCTAAGAAGATTTTTGAAGAGACGGATTATTTCAAGTTAAGCAGTATTGAGATTAGCACACCGATACAAGATACAATAAAAGAGTATTTTAAGGAGGAGTTTAATGCGCTTACCTCTATAAAGGGTATGGAGGAGAATACAGATAGCGAAGATGAACACCAAAAGAGGATTAACTACACCATTGTGAAGCCTTATCTTACAAAGGCGATTGATTATCTTGTATTTAACGATAGACACATTACTATAGATGTTTTTGCCGATAATTTACAGGTACTCACAAAGCTTGAGTATTCTTATAAGCAGTTTCAAACCAATGTGAATCTTACCGCGGATAAAATCTATCAAGAGTGTTTTCTTGATGCGCAGTATCACTACAAAGGCGTATTGAGGGCGATTGAGAGCTTCAATGAAAAAAAGCTTTCAATGCAGAATAAGATTCGCGTGGGGGCTATGGAGCTTCGCTCGATTCAGGCTAAGATTGACGCAAAAAAGGGTGATCCAGCGGTGTTAGAAGAGAAAAAGAAGCGCACGATGTCGATTGTGGCTAAGGCAGAGGCTGATATTAAAGTATTGACTGAAGTTCATGAGAGGCTAAAGGGACTTGCCGATGGATTCAAAAAAGACAATCTTAAAAAGTTTGAAAGTGTCTTTAATAAAATGTATGAGATTCTCATTGGCAAGACAAAGGATGCTATGGATGTGTGTGCCACGCATATTGACAATAAGCTATGGCAGCTTGGTATGTCTTCACTTGCGATTAAAAATGTATTTTTTAAGCATAACATTAATAGCCCATTTTGCGCAATGACTTTCCTGGGTAATCACGTAAAAATGCTTGATAAATCAAAGCTACGCGATAATGAATATGTTGTGTATCAGCATTATAACAAGTATGTGCAAAAAAATATGAAAAATTTTTTGATTTTCTCTGATAATCCGGATTTTTGCCTTGAACTTAAGGTGAAGATTATGACAAAGAGCAAGTTTTATAATGTCGTGCCTTTTCACAAAGAGATAGAATATTTCAGTGCCGTCAATCGTCAAAAATATGAGCTTATCTATATAGATTCAGAACTGCGATTTGGCACACCTGCGGGAATTATCAAAATAGGTAAAGAATCTAAGCGCAACAAAGAGACAAATTTTGCGATTTTATCAATGGCGCAAATTAAGACTTTTGACCCACAATGAATCTGCTCTCCCTGCAAGATGTAAGTAAGCAGTATGAGCATAAGATTATCCTCAATCGTATCTGCGTTAATATTACAAAGGGCGAGAAAATTGCGATTGTCGGGCAGAATGGCTCGGGCAAATCGAGCCTTTTAGGCATTATCAGCGCAAAAATAGATATTGATAGCGGAGAGCGCATAAGCATTAAAAATCTTAAGATTCTATCCCTCCCACAAAAACCCATTTTCCCACCACAAGCTACGACTAGCGATGTATTACTTGAAAGTATGAGTGAGCTAAAAGCTGCTAATGAGCGAGTAGAAGCACTCCATAAATTAATGGCTACAAATGAGAATCTAGGCAGTGAGGTGCTAGAGGAGTATGAGCGATTGAGTGCGTATCTTAGCGCGTATAGGGGCTGGGATTTACAAGGGTTAATCGAGGAGATTCTCACGCGTTTTGAGTTAGAAACTTTTAGGGATAGACTTGCTAATTCTTTGAGTGGTGGTGAGCAAAAGCGTATAGCATTAGCTAGTCTGCTCTTGCAGCCCTGCGATATTTTGCTCCTTGATGAGCCCACAAATCATCTTGATGTGCAAATGGTGGAATTTTTGGAGGATTTTATCGCTTCATCTGGTCTAAGTGTCGTATTTATCAGCCACGATAGATATTTTATCGATAAAGTAGCCACGCGCATTATAGAGCTTGATAATGGTGCTGCTAGAAGCTTTGATGGTGGATATATGGATTATCTTGCTAAAAAGGCGGAGATATTGCAAAATATGGATAAGGCTCATCAAAAGCTTCTCAAGATTCTAAAAAGTGAGGAGGAATGGCTAAGGCGCGGTGTGAAAGCACGTCTAAAGCGAAATGAGGGTAGGAAAGATAGAATCTTGGCTATGCGTGAGGAAGTGAAAAAAAATCCCGCGATTTTGCGTAAAATGCGCCTTGAATTAGAGAGGGAGCAAAAATCCTTTAACAGCACACAAAGCAGCAATAATCAAAAATGCCTTTTTGAAATTGAGCATTTGCATAAAAGCATAGGTGGCAAGTGCCTCATAGATGACTTAAGCCTTAGAATCTTGGCTCGTGATAAAATTGGTATCGTGGGTAGAAATGGCACGGGTAAGTCGAGTTTGCTTAAATTATTACTTAGGGAGCAAAAGGCGGATTCGGGACTGATAAAGGTTGGCGATATACGCATTGGTTATTTTGACCAACACACGAGTATGTTAGAACACGATAAAGACTTGCTTGAGACCTTTTGCCCAAATGGCGGAGAGCATATCAATGTGCGTGGTAAGCATATGCACGTCTATGGATATTTGAAAAATTTTCTTTTTCCAAAAGAGCAGCTTTTTCAAAAAATTGGCGCATTAAGTGGTGGAGAAAGAAATCGCGTGGCTTTGGCACTGCTTTTCACTAAAGAGGTTGATGTTTTTATCCTTGATGAGCCGACAAACGACCTTGACATACAGACGATTAATATTATTGAAGAGTATCTTTTAAGCCTTTCTTGTGCAGTCATTTTTGTAAGTCACGATAGGTATTTTGTCGATAAACTTGCCCAAAAGATTCTCGTTTTTGAGGGTAATGGCAAAATCACACAGAGCTATATGCCTTATAGTGAATATCTGCAGATTGCTAAAGAGTTAAATGAGATTACATCTTATGAGAGTGCGGAGATAATAGAATCTAAAAATACACAATCTCCCCAAAAAGCCCAAGACAGGGTAGATTCTAAAAAGCCCACAAAGTTAAGCTATAAAGAGAATCTTGCCCTGCAAACATTGCCAAAAGAGATAGAAGAGCTTGAAAAAAGACAAAAAGACTTGCAAGAAATTCTAAGCAATCCAAAAGAGTATGAGAAGCAGGGTGTATTGACTTTAGCAGAGGAATTAGCACAGATAGAATCCACACTAGATACTAAAATCACGCAATATTTGCTGCTTGAGGACAAAATGCACGCACTCCACTAGAATATTACAAAACTTTTGCTACAATCACGCATATTTTACGACAAGCGGAGGCATATTTAATGAAAGAATCAAAATATATTTGGAAAGATGGCAAACTTGTCCCTTGGGCAGAAGCGACAACGCATGTTTTAACACATACTTTGCATTATGGTAATGCCTTGTTTGAGGGCACAAGGGCGTATATGACAAAGCGCGGATTAGCAATTTTTCGTCTTAAAGAGCATACGAGACGACTTTTAGATTCTGCAAAAATCGTGTGTATCAAATCCCCATATACGCAAGAGGAGCTAGAAAAAGCGCAAGTAGAGCTTTTGAGAGCAAACCGAGATGATTATAAAGGTAATGTGTATATTCGACCACTCATTTATTTGGGCTATGGTGTAATGGGGATTAATCACATCAATGCGCCGGTGAATGTGGCAATCGCCGCGTGGGAATGGGGTGCGTATTTGGGTGAAGATGGCATAGAAAATGGTATAAAGGTAAAAACAAGCTCCTTTGTGCGCAATCCTATAAAAGCCTTTATGGGTAAGGCAAAGGTAGCGGCAAACTATCTTAACTCACAAATGGCAAAGCACGAGGCAATTTCTTGCGGTTGTGATGAGGCGTTGTTGCTTGATGATAATGGATTTGTAGCCGAAGGAAGTGGTGAGTGCTTTTTTATCGTAAGAAATGGCAAACTCATCACGCCACCTTATGATAATACTTTAGAATCTATCACCCAAGCCACGACCATAGAACTTGCAAGGGATATGGGGATTCCAATCGAGCAAAGACGTATTACACGCGATGAAGTCTATATTGCTGATGAGGCATTTTTTACCGGCACAGCTGCGGAGATTACGCCGGTGCGTGAGCTTGATGCACGCGTGATTGGCAATGGCAAAGCTGGAGCAATGACAAAAAAACTTCAAGAATCATTTTTTGCACTTGTCAATGGTGAGAATCCAAAATATGCCCACTATCTAACTTATATTGACTAAAGGAGAGGCAATGCCTATTGATTTAAACGAACATTTAAAGAAAAAACGCGCACAAAATGATGAAAAAGCAGAGCAGAGAAATGAGCCACCACGAGGCAATGGCAACAATAATAATCGCCCAAACAATGGTGGCAGGAACAATAGTGGTAATGGTGGTGGATTCAATATAGAATCTTTCCCTATGCCTTCAATGCCAAGTGGCAAGTCGCTAGGAGTGCTTATTATCGTCATATTGTTTGTAGTGATTTTTATAGCTGCTCGTCCTTTTGTGATTATTAATGCGGGTGAGGTGGGTATCAAGGTAACTACCGGTAAATACGACCCTAAGCCGCTCGACCCAGGTTTGCACTTTTTTGTGCCAATTATCCAAAATGTGATTATCGTGGATACAAAGGTGCGCACGATTAACTTCTCGCGTATTGAGGATATGGGGAATATTGGACGCGAGCAAAGCATTTTGCGTAATGACGCGATTAATGTGATGGATACGAGCGGTATGACAATTTCTATCGAACTCACCGTGCAGTATCAGCTCGAGCGTGAGAAAGTCCCTGCAACAATCGCAGAATATGGCACGGCGTGGGAACAAAAAATCATTAATCCTGTGATTCGTGATGTCGTGCGTAGTGCGGTGGGGAATTATCCCACAGAGGAGCTTCCTACAAAACGCGATGAGGTAGCAAACCTCATTCACACAGGTTTTCAGGCAAAGCTTGATGCGACCCCAAATCAACCTGTAAAGCTTGTGTCGATTCAGTTGCGCGAGATTGTATTGCCAGAGCAGGTAAAAACGCGTATTGAGGGCGTGGAACTTGCTAAAAGAGATGCACAAAAAGCAAAAGAAGAGGCAAATGCTTTGCGTGAGCGCGCAAAAGGTAAGGCGGATGCGCTAGAAATTGAGGCAAAGGGTCAAAGTGAGGCAAACCGCCTTGTCAATGAAAGTCTTTCACAGCGATTGCTTGAGCTGCGCCAAATTGAAATGCAAGGCAAGTTTAACGAGGCATTGAAAGAGAATAATAATGCGCAGATTTTCCTTACCCCCGGTGGAGCAGTGCCAAATATTTGGGTGGATTCAAAAAGTAAGCAGAAAAACGCGGTTGTGGGGCAGTAGTCAATGCAAAATGTGCTTGGGCAAATTGATTGGAAGCGATATGAGCTAATCCCTACTATTGTGCAGGAGCAGGGCAGTGGGGAGATTCTAATGCTAGCTTATTCTTCTAAAGAATCTTTAGAGCTAAGCACAAATACTCGCATTGCGCATTATTTTTCGCGCTCCAAGCAGAGAATCTGGCAAAAGGGTGAGCAGAGCGGACACATACAAAAGATTAGTGAGATATGTTTAGATTGTGATGATGATAGTCTGCTTTTCATCGTGGAGCAGGTCGGTGTGGCTTGCCATACAGGCGAGAAAAGTTGCTTTTTTAAGAGTATTGATTTAAGAGGGAGTGAGCCAAAGCAGATTCTAAAGCAACCTCACGCGCAGGGAATCTACCACATATTCGATGAGCTTTATCATACAATACAATCGCGTAGAAACGAAAGCACAGAGCGCAGTTATAGTGCCTCTCTCCTTGCCAAAGGTGTAAATGGTATAGGCAAGAAAATCATAGAGGAGGCGGGGGAGTTTTGCTTCGCACTTAAAGACAAAGAGGAAGAGGCGATTATCTATGAATGCGCGGATTTACTCTACCATACGCTTGTTGGCTTGGCTTCTGTGTATATTGCACCTGAAAGGGTTTTGCAAGAGTTGCAAAGGCGCACGGGACAAAGTGGCATAGAGGAAAAAGCTTCGCGTAGCTCATCTTAAGGGAAATCAATGCTTGAGAATCTTAAAACACTCCTTTTGCAGATTATCTCCTATTTTTCGCTGTATGAAATTGCTACGATTATGGCGATTTTTTTTGTTTTTATTATGATTTTTACGCTTGGGCTTTTGCTAAGAGGGCGTAAGTTTATCCCATATTTTTTCTTTTTTCTATCGGTTGTCGTAATATTTTCTACACCTTTCGTGCTTCATTTTGTTATGCAAAAGATTTTGTATCCCATTGATGTGAATATCACTTCCGCGCACCCTATGCAATATACGCAGGGATTCTTTGTTGCTGGTGAGATTACGCATAAGGGCAAAGTCGATATAAATGAATGCTATGTGGCGGTGGCACAGGTGCGTGATGAGAAAGGTAGTAAGCTGATAAAAATCCTTAATGATATTTTGCCTCAAAGCGAATTTGGCGTGAATGTTGAAATGGATATTAAGGTGGGCGAGACAAAGGATTTTGCGGTGATTGTGCCAAATATTAAGGCGAGTGAGCCATTTATGTATAGAATCTATGTAGATTGCTTCCTTTCAAATAAACTCGCTCAAAATATGCAAAAGCCTAAAAAGCCTAGCGCAGATATTATCACGCCCAAACCTCCAAAAGATGTGATAGAGACACAAGAGACACAAAATGTAGTAGATGAAACAGATAAGGCAAACAAAGCAGATGAAGTAAATAAAGCAGATGAGGCAGATTCTAATGATGAGACTACAAATGATGAAAACAATACCCAATCCGTGAGTGAGCCGATTAATACGATAGAATAGGGCAAAGCACGATAGGATATGAAGTCAAAAATAGGAGTGTTGAATGGATAAAGCCCTGATTTTAGAATCCTTGCGTCAGCATTTACAAAGTTTAGAATCCACCTACACAGAGCCTAGATGTGAGGTCGATAAGGAATGGATAACTCGCATTTGTGCGTTCATAGGCATACCCAAAGAGGGCGTGGAGATATGCGAGAAGATTCTATCTTTAAAACCTCCTGTGCCTGTTATATGGCTTCATATGGCGGAATGCACCGGTTGTAGCGAGAGTTTTTTGCGCCTTGATAAGCCCGGTGTAGAATCTCTTATCTTTAATCACATCTCATTAGAATACCACGAAACTATTATGGGCGCAGTGGGATTTAGCGCGAAAGAATTGCTCCATAACGCACTAGAAAAGGATTTTATCTTAGTCATTGAGGGTGGCGTATCGCTTGGAGACAATGCCTATTTTATGACTTCTGGTGCCGATAGTGTGAGTGGAGAACAAGAATGTAAAGAAATGGCAGAATGTGCACAGGCGATTTTTGCGGTAGGCACTTGCTCGAGCTTTGGTGGTGTGCAAGCGGCTATGCCTAATCCCACGCATTCTGTGGGTATAGATACTTTTCTTGCACAAAAAGTCGTCAATATTCCCGGCTGTCCGCCAAGCGAGACAAATATCGTGGGTAGCCTAATATACTTTATTCTACTGCGAGAATTACCCGAACTTGATAGGTTTAATCGCCCATTATGGAGCTATGGTAAGAATCTCCACGACTTATGCGAGAGAAAGGCAAAGTTTGAATCTGGGGACTTCGCGCAGAGTTTTGATGACCCACATTTACAAGATGGTTATTGTTTGTATAAAGTTGGGTGCAAGGGACCTTATGTGCTTAATAATTGCCCTAAGGTTAAATTCAATGCAAGGACAAGTTGGCCTGTGCGTGCAGGGCACGGCTGTATCGCGTGTAGTGAGCCAAATTTTTGGGATAGTTTTGGGTGCATTGAAGAGCCCTTGAATAATGAAAATGCCTACATTAAAGAACCTCAAAGGCTTTTGTCGCTTCCAATCGTGCATAGCCTCGCGGAGCAAATACCACAGGATACACTCACGCTCGTTTTACAAAGCAATGCGCCGACTATGATTTATAGGGAGACTTATGAGGAGATTTATAAAGATTTTACCTCACAATCTCCGCAGAATCTCATCACTTGCACCTTTGAGGCGGATTTTCCCACACTTTTGACATTCCTTAGCTCCAAAAATAAGCTTAGTGCGAGACTTGTAGAAAACTATGCCAAATGGCGTGTGCAGAGACAACTTGCAGAGATTGCAATGCCCAAGGTGCAAGGTGAGATGTCATCTAATATGAGCGATATTTTACTCCTTATTGCCCAAATGTATGGCGAGGATATGAATGCGCTTGATGTAGCTTCACACGCGCAGGGCTACCTTTTCCCCCATATTAGCAAACTTGATATGAAGCTCACACCCGCTTATAATATTGAAATTGACAAATCATTGCGCCTACCATTGTGCTATTTGCTCGGTGGGCTTCATATGCAGGGTGTAGCCTATGGCGCAATAAGCTCGATATGTGAGATTCTCTCACTTGCCCTAACTACACTCGCAAAGACGCACGAAATAGGGCGCGTGGCTTTTAAAGGTGATATGATGCAAAATGTGCTTATCCAAGATAGATTTAGAATCTACTTGCCTCAATGGCTTGAAGTAGTATAAAAATAGAGGCAGTATTTGCTAAGAATCTTGCGCCTATAATCTTAATAAGTGCAAACACAACATTATTTGCCAAGTGTGGTATGCAAAAAAGTGTAAATCTTGTTTTGTAAATCAAAAATTTCGCGCACAATGGGATAAATTTGATTGTCTTTGAGTAAGAATCGCTCATCTTCATCGGTTTTAAAATAATAAGGTTTAGAATCTAGCATTGCACAAAGCATAGAAAATCGCACACGCAAAGCCTTTAAGTCATTTTTTAAAAGCATATCATTTGTATTTTGTAGGGTGATTTTTTCACATAATGTGAAAAGCGATTCTTTTAAATGCGTGAAGTCATCAGCGAGATTCGCAAAACCTTGCAAAATCTGCTCCCCATAAAGCTTTTTTTCTTCGCGACTTTCTTTGATAAAAGAAGAAAGTTCATCAAGAGAGCGCATAAGTTGATTTTGGCACGTAAGTGTGTAGCCATTGGAATCTTCTATGCTTGTTACAAGTGCAGCAAAAGATTCTAAGCATAATGTCGTTTGCGGGATAAGTTCATTGGCACTATAATGTGGATAGATAATTTTAGAGATACAAAATGCAAGTAAAAATCCAAGTAAAATATCTCCAAAACGATAGAGGATAAGCTCGATAAAATTGCTATCCAAAAGCGCAAACATTAGCACAAGCTCGAGCATAAGCACCATAGACCATAGCATAAAGGGATAGGTTTTAAAATACACCACCAAAAATAAATTAGGGATAAAAATCCACAAAAGCAGAGGCGAATCGCCAAAGATAAGCACCAAACTAATGCCAAGTATCAAGCCGATGAAACTGCCAAATATAGAATCTTTGCCCGCGGATTTGATTGAGCCAATGTTTTGGTGCATCATAGAAATTACACCTAGGGCTATCCACGCGCCGTGATTGATTTGAAAAAATTGCGCGAAAAACATCGCACAGCCAATCGCCACAGCATATCTCACGCCATAAAAAAAAGGTGCAGGATTATGTTTGAGTGAAGCATACATTTCTGTAAAACTTTTTGTGCTTGTATTTTCTACAAAGGCTTGAGATTGCAAAGATGAGAGACGCGTAAAAGATTCTACTTTTGAGTAGAAAATTTTAAGTGCATTAATCCATTGTGAATCTGCATTATTTTTCAGCGCAGATTCTAAGCAATGCTTTGTGATATTTGGCTTTTTTCCATAAAAAATATGTGAAAGTTCGTTGAGGTTATACGCCATTTCTTTTTGTGCTTCTTGCAATGCTTTTGAGTGATTGTGTAAAAAATAATAATTCATTAAATCAAGCACATAGCATACACTTTCGAGCTTATAGAGATAAAAGAGGGCGCGTTTGTGGTTTTTGATAAGATGTGCGTCCTTGATTTTTGCCGAAGCAGAAGTGAGTTTTGATTTGAGTAAAGAGATATGATTAAGGGCTTGAGATTTGAGCGTCTCATAATTTTTTGTGCCAAGATTCTCGCACATCATAGAGATTTCAAAGAGTTGAGCGACAAATTGCGTCTGTATGAATCTACCATACTGCCCAAAAGATATAAAGAGTCTCACCCCTATACTCACGCTCCCACCGAGCAGAGCTGCACCCATACAATGCCATAGTGGCACATCAGGGTGTGAGCCGGCATAAATATTTGCTACAAGCGCATTAACAAGTGCGAGTGTAAGCACCTTTGGCAAGTCGTTATCATACACTTCGCCAATACCAATACCAAAGGCAAGGAGCATTGAGGGGATAATAAGCCATAAACTCTCCTCCCACAGCCCAAAAACAGGTATGAGTGCGCACACAAAGATGACAAAAAGCACAAGATATTGCCAATCCATATCTTTATTGCTTGTGAATCCATTGAGAAAAAAAACATACATTGCCATCATCACTGCCCAAATCATCACC
This sequence comes from Helicobacter sp. MIT 03-1616, assembly GCF_000765685.2. Classification (NCBI taxonomy): domain Bacteria; kingdom Pseudomonadati; phylum Campylobacterota; class Epsilonproteobacteria; order Campylobacterales; family Helicobacteraceae; genus Helicobacter; species Helicobacter sp. MIT 03-1616. Next base: position 200,956 of record NZ_JROY02000002.1, read on the forward strand.
GGAGTGCCTAGCAGCAGGTAGCAGAGTAGCCCACTAATACAGATAGCAATCATTGCCTTAAACGCATAGAAAAGCCCCAAAAATCCAGCGTCATAGACATAAATAAAACGTTTAAAGATGAGATTATAAGCAGATTCAAACATAGTGTTAGGATATGTATTGATGATTATTTTTTGTAATAATCTCCACTTGCGCTAATACATTGCTGGGTGCATTGATTGTTGCTACAAATTGTGCGACATTCTACACTTTGAAAATTGCCAACAGGCTGCTTTTTGCTACTACAAGCATTGAGACTAAAAATACAGAGAGCGACACATAAAAGAGTGTAGAGTAATTTCATTATGACTCCTTAAAGGATTAAAATAAATGCGAAATTGTAATGTCTCTTAGTTACAAAATCGCAAATTATACGCATTTGCATATTGTGTTTAGGATACTTTCAATGTATCGGCAGTTGGAGTAATTGTTTGATAAATATACTTGTGCGAACATTATGAGAATCTCTAAAATCTCCATAAATATTGATATTATGGGTGGCAAGTTGAGATGTAAGATTTTCAATTTTTTGAAAAGTTTTAATATCTGTGAGATTAAATAAAGAATTCTCCATAGTTACGGGATAAAAGAGAAAGATTTTTATATTTTTAGAATCTGCAAAAGTCTTTTAGTCGTTTATATTCACCGAGAAAAAAGAGGATACTTCTAAGTGTGTATTAAGATAGGCAGATTCTGTGTAAAAAGGTTTGCTATTTTCTTGTGAGCAAAAATCACCATTAGGGCTTGAAGACTTATAATTATAACCTGCCCATTTCGCTGCCTGACAAGGAAGTGTTATCATTTCTTCGTGAATAGAGGGATTTTGTGATATTGTGTTTTCTTGATTTACAATCTTTTCCATATTTGCTTGAATATTAGATTGATTGGATTGATATGTGTATTTTATGAAGTGTATGATCTGTGATAGTGTTTGTTTATGGTTATTGTGGAGGAGTGCTAATGCTACATCTATATATGTTTATATATTTATAATATCCATCTCCCCAACTTAGCATATCCAGTATCCTTTTGTCGGGGCATTATTTGAATAATAGTTAAATTCTATATGATAATTTATAGGCAAACCTAATAAATCTAAATTGAGTATTAGCTTCAATCATTGCTCCATTTAAGCCAAAGAGTGAGTTAGAACCACTTATGACAATAAGCCTTTGTTTTGTAGTTAGCTTATCATTAATCATATCTTTAATTTTATACATATCTTTAAGCTAAATTTCAGTATTTGTAAGCACAGGAATCTTAAGGAAAAAACATAAAACAGCGATGAGCGTAAAATAGCTTACAGCAAAAAGCAGCGCAGAATATATAAAAATGACAATTTGTTTTAATCCCGATGGTTGCATTAAATTTCCTTCAATTTTAAAAATTAAAATATAAAAATGGCGTGTTGTAGTCTTAAGCAAGAAGTGTCAATACAGAGCATACAAACATTATATCTATGTGTCAATTATATGAAGTAAATTAATGGGGGTTGTGGGGTGGGATATGAAATGTAAAATATGAGATGTTGGGGTATGGTGGGTGGGTTAGAAATATGAAAAGAGCGAAAGGCTAATGCCCTCACTCGCTCCTTTCAATCCTGCATAGATTTGTGAATCCTGCCGTTGGCACACCTAGTGCGCGTATGAGCCTAGCCCAATAATTCACTTGCGCTGCAGTCGCTGCGAGGATTAAAATCGCCCTTTGGGAATATTCCTTTTTTACCTCTTTGATGAGCTCCTCACTTATCACAAGCGGTGTTTTTGTGATAGCAGATATATAGCGCAGGGCGACTTTCTCCCTATGCGAAAAGCTTGGGCAACTATCAATATCCATACTTTGTAGCACCCTTATTTCTTCCTCTGTAATGCAGTCCTTATCGTATTCAAAACTATTCATATCAATACAAAAAGGACAAGCGACATCAATAGAAATGTGGATTCTAATAAGTTTTAAAAGTCTCTTAGGCACTTCTATATCATCGTGCGTGATGAAAGTTTCCATTACCGCCGAGCTTATAGCGGTTTTAGGACTCCACGATAGAATCTTTGGTAGAAGCAAATCTTTTTTGAGCTTCTTTTTTGCTATCCACATTGGGAATCTTAAAAACCAAGGGATTTTTGGTGGAGGGTTGATATAGGCATTTATATCGCTTTCAAAATAATTACTTTTATCATTTGTCTTAAAAATATTCATCGCTCCTCCCTTTACGCGTTTGCTACCAAAAGATTCACTAATGGTATCAAATTTTATATATGCTTTCAAATAAAGCCCTTAAATATGTTAGAATCTATCCCAATAATGCCATAAAGACAACATCACCAAAAGGAATATTATGGATTCACATAATCACAATATAGGTTTAAAATCGCCACGCTTAAGTGCGGGATTATTAAAGAGGATTTTTGTTGCTGCAAGTATTCGCCGCTGGAATGACCAAGCTACACCTGTGGAATTTGTAGAGCTAGATAAACAAGCGCATAAAATTGTGATTGCTTATATTTTGGCAAAGTATGAGGAAAATAATGGCAAAAGTATTGATTGGGAAAGATTGATATTGCAATTTTGCTTTGAGTTTTTTGAACGCATTGTTTTAACAGATATTAAGCCTCCTGTGTTTCATAAATTGCAAGAAACGCATAATAAAGAGCTTGTAGAGTTTGTATGCGAGCAATTAGAATCCGATTTAAGTATGTATGAGTTTTTTCCAAAAATGAAAGAATATCTCATAAGCACCAAAACTAACCTTGAAAAGCAGATTCTCAAAGCCTCGCATTATTATGCGTCTAAATGGGAGTTTGATATTATTTATCACTTTAATCCTTATATGTATGATGTGCAAAATATTCGCGATATTATTAATAAGCAGGTAGAGGAGCATTATCATTTGGTGGGAATGCGTGAGATTATGCTCTATGAAAATGTGCGTGAGCTTGTTGCGATGTTTGGGCAGCTTAGATTCCAAAAGCGGTGGAGTCAAACACCGAGAATCCCAGCTACTTCAGTGCTAGGACATACGCTTATTGTGGCTTTAAGTGCATATTTGATAAGTTTTGATATAGGCTGTTGTGAGAAAATGCGTATTAATCATTTTTTATGTGGGCTTTTTCACGATTTGCCTGAGATTCTAACGCGTGATATTATCTCGCCTATTAAACGCAGTGTAAAAGGGCTTGATAGACTGATTAAAGAGATTGAAGAAGAGGCTGTGAAAAAAAAGATTCTAGCGATTGTACCGCCTAATATTGCAGAAGATATTACTTATTTTACACAAAATGAATTTGCTAATCGCTATATGATTGAGCATTTTCCTCATAATACTGTAAGTGGCGAGGAGCTAATGGAGCGTTTTAATCATAATGAGAATAATCCCATTTATGGGGAATTTTTGAAGATATTTGATAATTTAAGTGCGTATTTGGAGGCAAAAATCTCCATTAGCCACGGCATTTCAAGCGATGATTTGATAAGTGGTGCAAATGAAATTTATAAAAAATGCGCCGATAAAGTTGTTTGCAATGTAGATATAGGCAAACTATTTAGGGATTTTGCTTAAGAATTTTATAGAATCTTTGCATAAATGTGCGTTTATATGAAGGTGTATGTTTGCGTAAGCATAAGAGCTAGATTCTAAAATTTACCCAAAAATGTGAAAATCATAAATAATAAATTACGCCAATAATGGCATTTGAAGCGCAATGTGCTTCAAATGCAGATAGAGAATATTTATTAAAGCAAAAAATAATAAAGAAAAAAAGGGTTTGTGTGAGTGAGTATAAATCCATAGCGATACAGGCGGGGCTTTCTCTGTGTTTGTTGGTTTTTGCGTGCGCGGTATATTATTTTGCAATTTTTCGCTTAAATGGGGAGCTTGTGGGACTCTATCCCTTTATCCTTTCACTTCAAAGTCTGCTCTGGCTCTGCTTTGGGTTTGTAATGGCGTCTGTGATAATGTGGATATTTTTGCAGTTTCCGTGCCATAAAATATATGATGAAAATGTATTTATCTTTGCAAAAAGCGCAAATATGTATTTTATGGTGCCATTTTTTCTTATCAACGCCTTGGCGGAGGAGCTGATTTTTCGAGGGGTTTTACAATATCATTTTGGACTTATTCTTGCAACTATTCTTTTTACACTCGTGCATTTTTCGTATTACAAAAAACCGCTTATGTTGCTTGAAGTATGCGCGCAGGGGCTGCTTTTGTGATTTTTGTATGAGATGAGTGAATCTTTATGGGTATGCACACTTTGCCACGGCGGATTTAATTATTTTCTCCTTTTGCTGATTAAAAAGGATTATGTGAGATATGATGACAAATCCTAAGCAATGGCTTTAGAAGATTCTAAGCCCAAAGGTATTAGAATCCACGACTTTAAAGCCTCAAGCTAAGAAAATATAAAGGTAGAAAGTGCAGAGGATATATACACGAGTAAAACACGCTAAAACTTTACATTTAAAATTTGCTTTTTTTGTGAATCTTATTTCTTTGCAAAGCGCAGATTCTATAAAATCTATAAAAACTATACAATGCCTCTTTTCTCCCTTGACTAATCTTGTGTTTGCCCCCCCCCCCGCTAAAAATTAACTCCTTTTTTGTTTCTTTATTTTTATTAACACATTTATCATTTTTTAGTGCGTTTGGCTTTTTTGCCTTATTTTTGTTAATGTCTTTATTGTGTTTTGTCGTGCGAGGGGGTGTGTAATGCGTCTTGCTATCGTAATTCCTGCGCATAATGAAGAAGCGGTGATATTGCAAACTTGCAGAGAGCTACAGCTTGTGCTTGGAGAGTTGGTAAAGCAAGGTGAGATTGCGCGTGAGAGTTTTATTTGCTTTATTGATGATGGAAGCAAGGATAAGACTTGGGAGATTTTGCAAGATATTTCGCGCGATACTATGAGATTAGAATCTACACAGCAGCTTAGCACAGATATAGATTCTAAAGCCTCACAACCTCAAGTAGGCAAAACAGAATATATAGCAATAAGCGCAATTAAACTCTCACGCAACTATGGACATCAAAACGCGCTTTTAGCGGGATTAGAATATGTGGCGGACAAAAGCGATTGTGCCATTAGCATAGATTGTGATTTGCAAGATGATATTTCGGTGATTGATGAATTTGTGAGAAAGGCAAAAGCAGGTGCAGAGGTGATTTATGGGGTAAGAAAAAAGCGTGATACAGATAGCTTTTTCAAAAAATATACCGCACTTGGATTCTATAAATTAATGGCATTAATGGGTGTAAAAATCACCTACAATCACGCTGATTATCGGCTGCTTTCTGCAAGAGCTATCAAATCACTTCTTAACTTTAATGAAGTCAATCTCTTTTTGCGTGGCATTGTGCCATTACTTGGCTTTAAAAGCGATGTGGTGGAATACGATAGGCTGGAGCGATTTGCAGGAGAGAGCAAATATCCTTTAATGAAAATGCTTTCTTTTGCGTGGAATGGCATTACAAGCTTTAGTGTTACGCCATTGCGGCTTGTGAGTGTGCTAGGCGTGGTGTTTTTCTTGCTTTCCATTGGGCTTGGTGCTTGGGTGCTTTATGTCAAGCTTTTTACAAGTGGCGTTATGTATGGCTGGGCTTCCACGATGATACCGCTTTGCTTTTTTAGCGGGATTCAGCTTTTGAGCCTTGGTGTTATCGGCGAATATATTGGCAAGATTTACGCAGAATCAAAGCACCGACCGAGATATTTCATAGAAGACATTGCAAATCCACGCAAAAATTTATAGCCAAATAAGATTCTAAGAATCTTTGCATTATACTCACGCTCTCATAATTTTGCTAAAGACATTTTCATAAGGAGTAGCGATGAGTATGTTGCAAATCAGTATCGGGGGGGGGCAACTTATTAGCTAAAGCTCCTTTATGGTGGCATATAGGCTTTTTTCTTTTTGTATGTTTGTATGCGTTTTTGATAATGTATCACTCGGCTTTTAGTGTTATAGATGACCACATACTTACACAAACACTTCTTGTAGGACAAAATATAGGTTTTTTTATTCAGCCAAATATTGGCAGATTCTTTCCGCTTGATGGGCAAGAGCTAAATCTACTATCAGCGGCTTTTGGCGTAAAAGCAGCAGTATTTTATACTTTTAATGCCTTATGTGTGTTTGTGGTGATTTTTGCTTTGCGCTATGCGATGAGGATTTTTATCGCGCATATTTTAGAATCTACTTCGCATTCACATAAAGCATATGCTATGCAGAAAGTCCCCTATGTAGTGGATATACTTCTTGTGCTTTTGCTTCTTTCTCCTAGTTTTATTGGTTCGTGGCTTAGGCTTTTTGTGCCAGAGCGTATGGAGTTTGTATTTTTGAGTCTTTTTCTTATGAGCTATGCTTTTGTATTGGAATCCAAAAATACACGCACTTCTAGCCTTATGCTTCTTGTTGGTTTAATCTGTGCTAATGTGTCTTTGTATTATAAAGAAACGACTTTTGCGATGATAATAGCTTTTGCATTCGTGCATCTTTTTTGTGTGTATTTTTCACATACAAAGTGTAAGATTCATATAAAGCTTTTTGATATGGGGCTTATTCTTAGCACGATTGTATGGTTTGTTGTATATGTTTTTGTTGTTTTATTACAAAAACAAGATTCAGGATTCTATGGAGATACGCCTTATAGCGCGCTTCTTACCTTTGCTAAATCTCTTTTTACATATCTATGCAATGAACCTTTTTTGTGTGGGATAATCTTTAGTGCATTAATATATAGAATCTATGCGGTGCTTATCAAAAAGCAACCCTTTATCCCCCTGCTTGATGCGAGTATTTGGGGCAGTGCGATTTTGCTTTGTGAATATGCGGTGCTCAAGCTTTCCTCTCATCATTATCTTTTACCTGCGTATGTATTTACCCTTATTGTCATTGGTGCGAGTTTTCTTTTATGGTGGCAGCATAAATGGTATAAAGTGATTCTTGCACTCTGTGCTTTTATGTTTGTGGGAAATACACTTTTTGTATCTGCGTATATATGGGCGCATTATAAATTTGTCCCGCCAAATTTTCAAGCCACACTTAGCTTTGTGAGTGATTATACACATAATCACCCGCATAATAGAATCTTCCTTGAGGGCGTGGATAGGGTAAGCTATGTAGAGGTTTATCATAGCTTTGGTAAGTGGCTTACATATTATGGGGCGCAAGATTTTGATTTGTATTCAAGCGATGCTGTCGATTCGCGCTTTGTGGATAGATTTAATGGTAATGCACATTGGAGTGTGTTTCAAAACAATGAGGCTATTGCTAAACAAAGTGGAGATTTGGTGATTGCAACCCCTTATAGTGCATATAATTTTGATTTAGAATCTTTAAACGAAAAATATGAGTTGCTTTTTAGCGCAGAGCAGGGCTATAATGTGCCATTACTTGGACTTAAAACTTTTTTGAAAGCCACATTGCAATTTTTAGGACTAACACAAGGTGATGTGATACTTTCACAAAATGTATATGCTCTGCCTCTGCATTTTTATGTATTGCGAGTGCGTTGATAATGTGTTATAATACGCCTCATTTTGTTTAAAGGAATGAAGTGGCAAAGCTTTCTCTTATCGTGCCTTGCTATAATGAAGCAGCAAATATAGATACATTTTATACTCACATAATGGATATTTTTGCCACGATTTGGCGCACTTATACAGGCACACAATTTGAGCTTATCTTTGTCAATGACGGGAGCAAAGATGAGACGCTTCAAGCTTTGTATCGTCTCAAAAATTCATCTCTCACCTCCCCCCCCCGCTCAATGCAAAATAAAAATTATTGATTTCTCACGCAATTTTGGTAAAGAAAGTGCCATATATGCTGGATTACAAGCAAGTAAGGGCGACTGTGTAGCACTTATTGACGCGGATTTACAAGACCCACCGACGATGCTGCTTGAAATGTATAAAAAATGGCAGGATAAGGAAGCAGACATTATATATGCAAGACGAATCTCTCGTGCGGGAGAGAGTTTTATAAGGGCTAAGCTTAGCGAGGGATTTTATATTTTAAGCAATCTCATTTCGCAAGTGCATTTAGAATCTGGCGTGAGAGATTTTCGCCTTATGGATAGGCAAGTTGTGAATGCCCTTTTGAGTATGAGTGAGTATCATCGTTTTTCAAAGGCAATGTTTGAATGGGTTGGCTTTAAAAAAATTGGCTTAGAATATGAGTATATTCCACGCACACAGGGTAATAGTGGCTGGAGCTTTTGGAAACTTTTTAAATATGCCATTGAGGGCTTTATTAGCTTTAGCACTATGCCTTTACGCGTGGCTTTTGTGTTAGGCTTTGTGATGAGTGCGCTAAGTTTGGGCTATGGGTGTTATGCAGTGATAAGCACACTTATTTTTCACAATGCTGTGGCTGGTTGGACTTCACTTGTAGCGTGGATAGCCTTTTTGGGTGGAGTTCAGCTTATCATACTTGGTGTTATTGGCGAGTATATCGCAAGAATCTATGAGCAAGTAAAATCTCGCCCACATTATATCGCACGAGATATGAGCGAGGATACAAGAAATGATGAGCTAAAAGATAACGTGCAGGATTTTCATAAAGGTAAAGAATGCAGCAAAAAATTCTAAGTCAAGTAAAAATCATTGTTTTTTTAGCATTTTTTGTCTTTTGTGTGGCTTTTGGCTTGAGGCTTTATTTTTTAGAATTTAAGCAAGTAGCGCATATGGATGAAATACTCTCCATTGTGTTATCCGAATACAATGAATATGGCTGGGGCAAAAATTTTGAGCCACATAAAATCTATACTGCTAAGCAGTTGCAACATATGACATTATGGAATGATAGCTCATTGAGTGGCGCATTAAGTGATGTGAAAAAACTATATGTTAATAATCGCGATGACCCACATACAAATTTATACTATTCTCTTTTGCGTTTGTGGCATATTGGCTTTATTCATACTGATTTAAAACAGACTTTTTATCGGGGCATTAGCCTTAATTTTGTCTTTTTTACTTGCTCTTTTGTTTTGGCATTTATGCTTTATGTGCGGTTATTTGGCTTTAATTATTTTCTTTTATACTTTTTGGCTTTAGCCTTTTTAAATCCTGCGAGCATAAATAATACTCTTTTTATGAGACCCTATGCCCTGCAAGAGATGAGTTTTTTACTGCTTTGCTATGTTTTTGTGAGGATATTACAATCTTTTAAAAACACATCATTTAATATGCCTTTTTTAGATAATAAAGATTTTGCGCTCAAGCTAAAAAATACATAAAAATATGGAGTATATGTATCATTTTTGCCTTTGGATTTTGTTTTGCATTAAGGTTTTTTACCAATGAGATACGATATGCACAAGTGGTGGCTCACAATATAGAAATAAATACAGAATCAAACATAGAGACAAAAGAGATTCATTATAAGATAGAGGGTAAAATGCTCTTTTCAAGCTCTATTTTTAGAGACCATAGTCCTTATATTGTTATAGAGCCTATGCTAGATTCTATGAAATTTACTTCTCAGGTTTTATCCCCTCCTATTCATCAAGATAAGAATCCCCGTTATTTGCAATTTGATAGCACCAAAGACATACAAAAAGGTGAAATCATAGGCAATATCGCCTACACACTTCATATATCATATAAGCTTTATGTGATGCTTGTGCTTGTATATGTAATAGGCTGTGTGCTTTTTGTTTGTGTAAGGCTATTGTCATATGAAGTGTTGATTTTAGCTATTTGCACAGCTTTTGCACTCTTAAGTGGATATTTTGCTCTTATATTTGTAGTGATGATTTACTTTTTAGCGACTCTATGGGCATATCGTGCAAAGGCATATAAAGATAAACTCTTTTTTGCTACTACTTTTATATATTCATTGCTTTTATCTAAGCTTTTGTATCCTAATTATTTCTCTGGTTTTGTTGGAGGTAGGGGCAAGGAAGTAGGAGATAAGCTAAGTTTAGAGTATGTGATAGAAAATTTTTATCAAATATGCACTCAATTTTTTGACATATTCACTCATTATCTCTCGTATAGTGTGGTTATTTTTGGCCTTTTTGGTTTATGTCTAGCCTGTGCATATGCCCTAAAATATCGCTCCGCAATTCTTGTGTATTTTAAGAGTGATGATGTTGGCTTGAATCCGCCACTTATAGCTTTGCTTTTTGGTATTTGTGCGCTCCTTTGGGCTTTTGTTGTAATTTTTGTAGCCCCCTACAAAGACTTGCGCTATATTATGTCTATTTTTCCTCTTTTATTCCTTTTGCTTAACTTTGCGTTGGTGAGCCTTTATCATCTACTATCTCACTCTGTTCCTCAATATGTTCGGGGGGGGGGGGTTATAATAGCTTTATGGTGTATAGGAAGTATAATGCCATTTGATAAGCAAAAAATAGATACGCTTCAAGGTTATAGATTCACACTGACTAAAGAGTATAAAGATATGGTGATTCCTCAAATTGTATTGATTGAAAATTCTACTTATTATGTTTCGCTTATTATACCATATTTGCCTAAGGACTTAAAAGTGATGTTTATAGAATCTTGTGAAGATTTATCCTCTATAATGTCTGTTTATGATAAGATAGACTTTGTTGTGAATGAGAAATTTGAATGTGCTTTGGATAGTTATGATGTGAAAATATTATATGAGAAATTGGGCGGTTTAACAAGTATAGTTTTAACGCCTAAGATTCGGTAGTTTGCATACATTAAATAAAATTAATAAAGGAGTGAAAATGAAAATAATCAGTCATAACGCGGGGGGGGGGGCTTAAAAGTGTAATTTATTTTTTCTGTCTTTTAGGCGGATTCTTTCTTGTTTTAAACGCGCTTTTTCCTACACAAAGTGATGATTTGGGTGCGGTGAGCGAGGGTTTAAGCGGTGCGTGGCGTAGCTATATGAATTGGAATGGTAGAATCTTTGAAATGCTAAGAATTGCTTGTGTGGGAGCTCTTGCACCGAGTGTTTATTTTGTGATTCTTAATACCCTTATGGGTGTGGGATTTGTATTTGCATTTTTTGTTTTTATATTTGGGCGATTGCCACGCGATTTTAATGATGTGGTGATATTAAGTCTTTTAATGTTTGTGCTAATGTTTCAGAGTGCTTTTGGTTCGATTTTCCTTTGGGCTGCTGGGAGTTTAAATTATTTGTGGGCGTATTGTGCCTTGCTTTGTAGCTTTATCCCTTATCGTTTATTTTGGGGAGATATTTTCGAGCAAGATTCTAAAGGTATTTGTAAATCAAATGTTGTAAAAGAGCTATGCAAAGCCCTTGTGTTTATGCTTTTATGCTTTGTTGCTGGTATGAGTAGCGAAATGATAGGCATTGTGGCAATCATCGTGCATATAGGATTTTTTATATATGCCCTCTATAAAAGAGTGCATTTGCCTGTGTGGTATTATGCTGGGCTTGTGGCTTTTATGCTAGGCTATTTTGCACTCTATCTAAGTCCCGGACACGCTAAAAGAGTAGCAGTGTTTTGGGAGCTTTTAGGAAGAGATTCGTTTTATACGCTTTCGGATTTGTGGGCTATGAGTTTTGGTGAGAAAATGCGACATTTAAGTATTACTTATGCAAAGTTTGTTGGTTATTTACCTGTGATAATCATAGTGCTAATCCTTTTTGTATGTTATAAAGAAAGGGTTAAAAAATTTATATCTTTGATTTTTATTTTGCTGTGGTTGTATTTTTTTGTAATGGTAAAAAATCATAAGCATTTTTTACCATTTGCAAGTGATTTTATTGGCATTGTTGCCTTTGTCATTGCTGGGTGTTTTTTTGTGGGATTTGCTTATTTTTATTATAAGAGAAATGATGAGGCAATGTGTAAGCTTTTTATTAAATTATTCATTGCATTTTTACTCTTTTGTCTGCTTGTAGGCACTACGATTCAAGTAGATTTGCCATCACGCGCTAAGCTTGGCTATGTATTGATTGAATTTGTAATGATTGTTTTTGTCTATCAGCAGTTTATGGAATCTTTAGGCAGTGAGCGCATAGCAAAAATTATTCAAATATCAATCATTGCTTTATGTTGTGCTTATGGGATTTTTGTGCTAAGTGCATATATTGATGGGCGTATAAAGTGGAACAATATGGTAGATTCTATTCAAGCGCAAAAAGCTCAAGGCATAGAAGATGTGAAAGTGAGTGCTTCTACCTTTGCTTCATTTTATAAAAATTATGGCGATTGGGGCAATCCCGGAGACAATCCAAATGAGTGGCCTAATACGACTTACGCGTATTATTTTGGTGTGAAAAGCTTTGTGGTAGAGTAAGTGATTCATTTGCTTTTGGCTGTGAGATATTTTTATAAGCAATAAAATAATTGTGTGCGTGAAGCCAAACTTTTAAAGCCTTGCAAGGGCAGGGGATTATAAAGGGAGCGATTTTGCATTTATGCGAAGCTACTTTAACCCACAGCGTATTTTTGTCCCTCCCTTATCAAAAAGAAAATAAAACATTTGAAATTTACATTCTAATTTTTGCTAAAATTTGGATATGGCAAAACAATACAAATCTGGAGCATAAATGAAAAATCCGTGGCATAAAGCAGGTATTAAATACTTAAGCGTAGGAGTAGTAAATACTTGCGTTGGCTATGGCGTGATATTTTTTGCACTATGGTGTGGCATCGTGCCAGAAGTGGCAAATGCAATAGGCTATGGCGTGGGTTTTGTGGTGTCTTATATATTAAATAAAACTTTCACTTTTGCTTCGCCCTCTTCTCATAAGCGCGACTTGCCTCGTTTTGCTTTAGCTATGGGTATAGCATATGTGGCACAATTTCTTGTAATGAGCTTTGCATATAGAATCTTAGATATGAATCCTTATTTTGCACAAATTGTCGGCGGTGTAGTGTATGTATGTGTTGGTTTTGTGATGAGCAAATGTTATGCTTTTTCGTCTAAGGATTCATAAGTAAAGATGTATGTTGCGTGAGATTTATATGAAGTAAGCTACAATTTCATAAAATTAAGGCATAAGGAGGCAAAAGATGATTATTATCCCGGCGCGTTTAGAATCCACGCGATTTCCGCAAAAGGCATTGTGCGATATAGGCGGGTTGCCTATGGTTGTGCGTACAGCACTTAATGCAAAAGAGGTAGATTCTGTGGTGGTGGCGTGTGATGATGAAAAAATAGCATCTGTATGTAAAACACATAAGATTCCTTGTGTAATGACAGCTAAAAGTCATAGTAGCGGCACAGATAGATGTGCAGAGGCAGCACGAAAACTTGGTTTAAAAGATGATGAGATAGTCATTAATGTGCAAGGTGATGAGCCATTTTTGGAACATAATGTTATTTCCACACTCATTGCCTTAATGAAAGAAAAAAAGCCTTTTATGGGGACTTTAGCAAAGGTGATTTCTGAATCTTCTAGCGTGGATTCTAATCTTGTTAAAGTCGTGCTAAACGCGCATAATGAGGCGATTTATTTCTCTCGTGCTACTATTCCATTTCACCGCGATAAAGATAGCAAGACTATGCAGCATTTTCCATATTTGGGGCACTTGGGAATTTATGGCTTTTATGCAAAGACTTTGCAGGAGTTTTGCTCCTTGCCAAAAAGCCCTTTAGAGGAGATAGAAAAACTCGAGCAGCTTCGCGCAATTTATCATAGAAAAACTATTGCTTTAGCGGTGGTAGAAACAAAAAGCGTGGGGATTGATACGCCACAAGATTATGAGAGGGCGTTAGCATATCTTAGAGAGAGTGAAAAATAGCATTTTATTGCGCGTTTGCTAGGGCGCAGATTCTAGCACTTTAGCACAGCGCATTAGATTCTATGTTTTATCACAGGTTTTATATTTATTTTGAATCTACAAAAGGAGTGAAAATGAGCGTGGCAGCGGATAAAGTCAATATGCGCACAGATTCTATTTATAAGCTCTTTTTTTATTTTTTTATTCCAAATTTATGCGCTATGCTTGCACTTTCTACTTATTCAACCATTGATGGTATTTTTGTGGGGAAAAAGCTTGGTGAAAATGCACTTGCTGCTATTGGGTTATGTTGGCCTGTATTTCCTGCCCTCATTGCTTTTGAATTACTCTTTGGCTTAGGAGCTGCTTCTATTGCTTCGTATTTTTTGGGTAAAGGACAAGATAACCGCGCAAGATTAATGTTTAGCTCGGTATTTTATTTTGCTACCCTCTCTTCTGTCATTATCGGCGTAATTCTTTTTTTCTGTGTAGAAAAAGTTGCTCTTGCACTTGGGGCAAATAAGTTAGTGCTGCCCTATGTGGTAGAGTATTTGCAAGTGATTTTTTTGAGTGCTGTGATTATGGTGCTTCACCCTTTGCTTGATATTTTTGTGATTAATGATAAACGCCCGATTTTGGCAATGATGGCGATGATTATTGGCTCTGCATCAAATATTGTATTAAATTATATTTTTTTATTTGTGTTAGAGCTTGGTATGTTTGGCTCTGCACTTGCTACTGCTATGGGACACGGATTAGGTATGATGATACTTTTAAGCCATTTTGTGCGTAAAAGAGGGCGCATTTATTTTGTATGGCGTTTTTCACTCAATGCTGTGTTTGCTTCTGCAAAAAATGGTGTGCCTCAAAGCATTTCTGAACTTAGCGTAGCATTTGTAATGATTATGTTTAATCACACATTGAAAGCTTTGGCTGAAAGCGAAGAGATGAAAGTGAGCTATCTTGCTATTTATAGTATCGTGATGTATGTGGGCGTAGTGTGCTTTACGATTTTACTCTCTTGCGCCCAAGGTGTACAGCCTGTAGCAAGCTATAACTATGGAGCTGGAGAGATGAAGCGAGTGAGGGGGATTTATGCTTTTGGAGTGGGCTTTGCTACTGCTTTAGGCATTTTAGTTTATGCAGTATTTATGAGTATAGATTCTATGCTCGTCAAACTTTTTTTAAAAAGTGGGCAAGAAATGATTTTAGAGCCAACCCTTGAAGCAATGAAAGTGTATTTTATAGGCTATATATTTTTAGGATTTAATATTGTGAGTGCAATATTTTTTCAATCAATCCAACGTCCCAAAAGCTCTTTTATCATTACACTCTCTTATAATCTTGTTTTTGTGTGTATTTTGCTTTTTGCACTCTCGTATTATTATGGTATATTTGGTGTATGGCTTTCTTATCCGCTTTCTCTTGTGTGTTCTAGTGTGGTGGTGATTGGTGTGATTATCTATGAGTTTCGCTATGGTGTGCTAAATCTAGCTCATAGAATCTGAATCTTGCCCTTGATTGTAGTAATGATGCCTTTATTTTTAAGCATCTTAAGGGTGCGCGAGAGCGACTCTGGAGAGACATTGAGACTTTGGGCAATTTGCCTTTGAGTTTGTGTGTGGAGTAAATCTTTATGCGCATTGAGATAGGCTAAAAGCCGTGTTTGCAAGTTTTGATTGTGTGCATTGATGTGAGATTCTAAGATTTGTATCTTGTGGCATAAAGAAGTGATAAAAAGTGAGCACATTTGCACATCTTGCAAAATATGTGTATGAAAGATCTCAAGCCGAATCTTGATGATTTCGCAAGGCTGCATACATTGTGCGTTTGATGGATATTTTAATCGCATAAAAAAGGGCATTTCAGCAATAAGAGAAGGTGCAGTGATGATATGCAGGGTGCATTCACTATCATCAATATCTGTTTTGCTTTTATAGAGGCGCACCTCGCCTTGAGTGAGTAAAAGCAAAGAGGATACACATTCTCCCTCAAAAAAGAGTAGCTCTCCTGCATTGTAATGCCGTTTTTGCCCGATATGTGTGAGGGTGTCAAAAAGTCGCTGCATAAGGGGTCGCCTCTGTATAGATTTATGGATATATTGTAGCAAATCTTAACCTATATCAATGTTTTTTTATATATTTTGCTTTAAGATTTTGTATTTTAATCCAAAAAGAGTATATGGGAGGTTTTGTGGAGGCACTTTATCCCTATTTTCTCACACTCCATTTGTTGTGTGCGATAATATTTTTAGGCTATATTTTTACTGATGTGGTGCTACTCACTCCTTTGAGGAGGATTCTAGGCGATGAGATTGCTGATAAGGTATTTGGCGTAATAAGCAAAAGGGGTGTAAAGATAATGCCTTTATGTCTGCTTTTCTTGGTGCTGACAGGTGGAGCGATGATAAGTCGCTATATCGGCGGTAATCAAGGCTTTTTTGAGACATCGTTTCAAATCTTTTTGCTTATAAAAATGTGCCTTGCATTCGCCATTGTATTAATGGTGGTTATCTCGCTAAGCTGCAAGTTTTTAGGGCTTAAGAATCCTTTGGCAAAAGTGATTCACCCCATTGCCTTATTTCTTGGGTTATTCATTGTGCTATTGGCAAAAGCGGCATTTTATGTGTAAGTGTAAGGAGGAAATGATGAGCATAGAGATAGTCAGTATGGTATTGTTTGTAAGCTTGGTGGTTTTTATTTTGCTAAAGCTTGCGTTATTTTTAAAATAAGGAGAAAAGATGTTTGAAGAAATTAATGTGGATTCTATCCGTCAGCTTATGGATATTTTTTATGCTAAGGTGCGTGCGGATAAAAGTGGGCTTGGCGAAATTTTTAATACCAAAGTTGGCACAAGCGATGAGGTATGGGAAGCACATAAGGCAAAGATTGCAAATTTTTGGCAAGGTATGCTTTTGAGTATGGGCGATTATAATGGGCAACCGCTCAAAGCTCACCTTGATTTGCCACCTTTTCCACGCGAACTTTTTAATGTGTGGCTTAGTCTCTTTGAGGAGAGCTTGAGGGCAGTGTATGCAAAAGAGGAGCATATCGCAGTAATAATGCAGCGGGCTCAAATGATAGCCCAAAGATTCCAATATATGATGTATGAGAGTGGGTTGCACCATTAAAAGAGCTTTGATGAGAATCTGCAAAATAACGATATTAATCGTGTTGCTTTGCTCCTCTGCGTTTGGCGCACCCTCGCAAGAAATCTCGCCTATCACCCAAGAAGCAAAGGCACTTTTTGCAATAGAATCTATACGCTTACAAAATACGCAGGGCAGATTCTATAATATTTACATCGCTATTCCAAAGCATAAAAAAGATAAAACAAGTGTATTTTATATGCTAGATGGCAATGCGTTTTTCCCCTTGTTACTCAATGAAATTGCCAAAAAAGAATCTACACAGCCTTTTCAATCATTGCCTATCATTGTAGGAATCGGGCACGATAGCACATTGGCTTTTGATAGGGCATCGCGCACTTATGATTATACGCCTTTGCTTTCTAAAGAATTGCGGGATTCATTTAGTGGTGGCGGTGGAATCAATATATTTTTAGATTTTATCACGCAAAAAGTCCAACCATTGATACATAAGCGATTTGGTATACCTCATAAAGAGCTACTTTTTGGACATTCTTTTGGCGGGCTTTTTGTGTTACACACACTTTTGCATAAGCCGCGAAGTTTTAGCCATTATGTGTGTGCTTCGCCTTCACTTTGGTGGGGTGAGGGGAAATTTATAACCTTGCCTCTTGAGATAACGCATTATCCAGATTCTATTATTTTCACTCGTGGTAGTTTAGAGGCAAATTCTCAAAGACAAGCAAAATACAAGATTGAAGAGATTGTGCAAGCTTTGCAAAAGAGCGCACCCAATCCCAAAAGTATTGTATTTGTTGAGTTAATGGGGCAAAATCACGGGAGCTCTATTCCTTATGCTTTAAATTTAGGCTTAGATACTTTAATGCAATAGCACTATTTTTTGCGTTTTTTACCCATAAGATGTGCCACAGAGCCAGAATATGCGATGTTTTCAATAGGGATAGAATCATTATTGAGAAATTCACTTACACCACCATCTATGTTTTTAAGCTGCGCGTTAATTTCGCTTTCTTGATAAGCGTAGTGCATATTCGCACTTATCACACCGCGCAAGGATTCTATATGTTTATTGAGGGCGATTTCCTCCTCTGTGCTAGGGGCTTCTACTACTACAATAAGCTGATGTGTGGGCTTATCTGCGATATAAATCTCACAATTTTGCAGTTCATCTATTACCTCTTTCACGGATTCAAAATGCTCTTCTGTGGTTTTTACAATAATGCTTGAAATATTCATCTTAGTCCTTTAGTTGCCAAATAATCATACTTTTATCATCACTTCCGCTAATGATTGTTTTCTCATCATAAAAAATAATGCTATTAATAAGCGAGGTTGTGCCTTTCAATGTGTAAATTTCGCGCATAGTGGGCAAATGTATCACGCCTATGTCGTTTTGTTCATTTTTGCTAAATGCCCCAAAATTTGCTTGTGGTGAGATTCCCACCGCGTAGATAAGAAAATGACTTTTTATACTTGCAGCATTTTTTAGGCTAAATTGCGCTTTTTGTGTGCTATTTTGTGGCTGTGTGCTAAAAGTATAAACGCCCATTTGCCTATCTGCACCCGCAGTTAGAATCTTATCACGCGCAGAGGCGATTTGGTAGTTATTGTCCTTATTGATGTTTTCAAGTCGTGCAAGTAGCTCACCATTAGACACATTAAGCACATTGACTATACCGGATTCATCGGTGCTAAAGATAAATGGTGCATTCACGCATAAATCCGAAAAACCAGCAAGGCTAGGGTGGCTCATATAGATAAAATTCGCGTTTTTTATATCAAAAAGCCCAATTTCATTACTCAAAAAACCAACAACGAGTTTGTCTTTATCAAAGGCGATAATGCGCTTAGGTGAAGTGGTCGTTTGGTAAATCACCTCTGCTTCTTGCATAGCGGAGATTTTGAGAATCTGCTTTCCACCGCGTGAAGCCTCACTTAGCACAAAAAGTGTTTTGCCATCAAAGGTTGTAATATCAAACACGCGTGGCGCAAAGTCATTGTCAAAATAATCTTTCACGAGGGGCAAAGTGAGGCTATATGCCTTATGCGCCCTTTTACTTTTATCAAGGCTAAACACATCGATGCCACCACTGGCATTACCCACGAAGATTTGATTATTAAAGCTACTTATATGCGTGATAATCGCGCTCGTATGGATTATCTGTGCATTTGTGCTTTCTATAACAATCGGCTTTGTCAATCCACTATTCGCGCCATACTGCGCCCATAGGGGCAGCATACAAAGCAAGGCGAGTAATGGAACACAGAATCTGCACATTCTTACTTGACACCTTCGTTAAGCACATCAAGCAGATTCGATGAATTTTTAGAACCTTGTGTGCGGAAGTCAGGCGAGAAAGTATTTGCAATTGTTGGCGATACTTCGGCTTGTGGCGTATGGCATAGCACACAATTAAATCGCGCTGGAGAGACACCTGCTAAATCCTTATTTGTGCGTAAATCATAAGTGTGTGAAGCCGGAGCAGCCACTGCGCCTACATCTTTTGCAATAGCCGGGTCGTGGCACGCAAGGCATTGATTGTTATCCTGTGTGATAGGGAGCATATCCTCTATGCTATGGGAAATCATAGGCGGTGCATTTTCAAATGAACGTTCAATAGGTGTGCTTTCACCAGCAGAAGCATTAGGATATGCGTATTGAAGCAATTTGACATCTTTTTCATCTTGCAAATCCACTTTTCTCAACCCAATCTCATTATCTTTAAGCATTTCGCCACTTTGTATTTCTTTAGGTGCATTATCGCCCTTAGATTCTGTAGAATCCGAACACGCAAAAAATGCCAATCCAACTAAGCCTATCATTAAGCCCTGAATGTATTTTTTCATTTTTTCTCCTTTTGTGTGAAATTCACAATACTAAATTTTAGTGCGTCATCATCGCACACCTCAATACACCTACCACAGCGCAAACACGCTATATCTTTTAATGCGCCCTCTGTTTTACCAATGGGTTTTAGCACTTCAGGCTCTGGACAAATGCGCACACATTGCATACATTTGGTGCAATTATCTTTTACGTGATATACGCGCAAAAGTGCAAATTTGCCAATGAGTGAATACATTGCTCCAAGCGGACAGATATGCCCACAAAAGCCATTTTTTAGCACAAACAAATCAAACACAAACACCGCCAAAATGGCAAAGATTCCAAAGCCCATACCAAAAATAAGCCCACGATGAAGCATAGAAATGGGGCTAAGTAGCTCGAAAGCTGCCACACCGCTTATCGCGCTAAGCACTAATCCTATCGCTAAAATCACAAATCGTGTGGAGCGAGGAATAGCGAGTATGTGCCGAGCCTGATTGAATCCTAGCTTCTCACGCAAGAAGTTGGCAAAATCAGTTACAAGATTCATAGGGCAAACAAAGGCGCAATACGCGCGTCCTAAAAATACCCCATAAATAAACACGACAAGCAACACTCCAAGCGCGACATCAAGTGCAAATCCACCACCTGCGAGGAAAATTTGTAGTGCGCTTAATGGGTCGGTGAGATTTACCATACCAAACCATTTTGCGTGGCTAAGATTGCCCTGTGCGATATTGCTTAGCGCACTTTGTTCTTTTGCCACGATTGAGCTAGAATCCCCGATGAAAGATTCTATATTGCCACCAAAGACACCTCTTTGTTCCTTGCTTTGGACATTTTTCAATGTCGCAATAGAGTAATTCCCTAGCACAAAAAACACGAGGATAAGAATCTGCATCACCCGCCTAAGAAAGAGATATTTGAATTTTGTATATTTCATTCTATCTCTCCTAGTGAGCGATTAAGATAGTCTAGAGTGTCCTTTGGTGCAGTATTTTTAGACTTACTTTGCTCTTTAAGCTCAAAAAGCCGATTTTCATCAGTCTTATCCCAACCCTTGATATAGTTTGTCCCCATTTTGCCCAGTGCAACGCTACGAGGTAAGACAATAATCGTAGGAAGCTCTGTAACACAGGCTTTTTCACACATACCGCAACCAGTGCAGTAGTCGCTATCTACAATGGGTAGCAAAAAGCCGTGTTTGCCGGTGCGCTCATTGCGCTTATATTCGAGGCTTATTGCCTTATCAATAAGCGGACAGGCGCGGTAGCACGCATCACATTGAATCCCTGCATAAGCTACGCAATGCTTTGAATCTACAATTGCTACACCCATTGTGGCGTTATTAATATCCGCCTCTGTGTAACTTTTGTCTGTATCGGGCTTCTTTGGCTGATACAGACGCTCAAGCTGAAGCGCATCGGTGGGACAAGCCTCCGCACAAGGAATGTCCTTACACATATAGCAAGGCACTTTGCGAGCTTCAAAAAATGGTGTGCCAAGCGTGGTATCATCATTTGGCGTTGCAAGTTTAAGCGTATAAAAAGGACACGCCTCTACACACAAACCACATTTAATGCAGCTTGATATAAATTCAGCGTCATTTTTACTCGCACCGGGTGGGCGCAAAATATTTGCATTCCCAGCCTTAGCGACATTGACATACGCTCCCCAAACAAACGCGCCAAATAGAGCAAAACCTGCGTTTTGTCCTATTTTGAGTAGAGCTTGTCGTCTCTGCGGATTCTGTGGCTTTGTGTCTTTTTGCACATTTTATCCTTATGCTTTATATACTTTCACAGCGCATTTTTTAAAGTCTGTTTGTTTTGAAATAGGACAAGTCGCATCAAGGCACACTTTATTGATGAATACATTTTCATCAAACCAAGGCACATAAATAAGCCCTTTTGGTGGGCGATTTCGTCCGCGTAAATCAAGTTTTGCCTTGACTTTGCCACGGCGAGATTCTACCCACACGACTTGATTTTGTTCAAGATTCTGTGCCTTTGCGTCTTCAGGGTGCATATAGCAGAGTGCTTCAGGCACAGCACGATAGAGTTCAGGCACACGCATAGTCATCGTGCCAGAGTGCCAATGCTCAAGCACACGTCCGGTGCAAAGCCATAAAGGATATGTTTTATCGGGCATTTCGCAAGGGTCCATATAAGGGCGCAAGAAAATTTTTGCCTTATTATCAATACTCACTTTATCATCATTTGGTGCTTGAAGTGAGCCAGCAGGCATACTTTTGCCTTGATTACCATAGAATGCAAACGCCTTGCCATTACCGAGCTTTTGTGCGTAGAAGTCGTATTTTGCGTTAAATCTCCATTGTGTTTCTTTGCCATTGACTACAGGCCATCGTAAGCCTCTCACACGATGATAGGTGTCAAAATCCGCTAAATCGTGTGCGTGTCCTAAGCCAAATTGGCGATATTCTTCCCACAAATATTTATGGACAAAGAATCCATAGCCCCTAAAGACTTCGCCATCACTTCCCTCTACATTGCGATAATCGCCCAAAACTTCGGTGTTGAGTTCATTTTTTAACATAGAATCTTCTACACTAAAGGCTTTTGCGTCCTTGTTTGCAAAGAGCACATCAAAGAGCGTATCATCTTCTTTGTAACCCATAGCCTTAGCATCTTCTAAAACCGGCTTCAAATCAAGGTCAGCGTATTCTTTAGCCCACACTTCGCTAAGTTTGAATCTCTTAGAAAATTCGAGTATTTGCCATACATCAGTCATCGCCTCACCCGGTGCGACAACTTGTTGTTTCCAATGTTGTGTGCGTCTCTCGGCGTTACCATATGCACCCCATTTTTCATAAATCATTGCTGTTGGCAAAATCAAATCCGCGACTTTTGCGCTTATGCCCGGATAGCATTCGCTTACAACAATAAAGTTATCTTGCTCCCTTGCTGCAGCAATCCAGTGATTAGCATTAGCAGTATTTTGCCACGGGTTATTTACGTGAACCCACGCCCATTTGATTTTAGAATCTTCCAAATCACGCATAATTTTCAAAAATGGTGAGCCTATTTTGCCATTGAGCGTTCCAGCGGGAAGCTTCCATATTTTTTCAGTCATCTCTCTATGTTTTGGATTTGCTACTACCATATCCGCAGGGAGGCGGTGTGCAAATGTCCCAACCTCACGCGCTGTTCCACACGCACTTGGTTGTCCTGTGAGTGAGAATGCACCACTGCCGGGTTTTGCTTGTTTGCCAAGGAGCATATGCACCATATAGCTTTGCTCATTGACCCAAGTGCCTCTTTGGTGTTGATTCATACCCATTGTCCAAAAACTTACGACTTTGCGACTTTTATCGATATAGTAATCCGCCATTGTTTGAAGCTTTTGCTTGAAAGATTCTATACTTTCATCGGGGTTACCCTTAGCGAGATTTGCTACAAAATCAAGTGTATAAGGTTCTAAGCCTTTTTTGAAGTCCTCAAAGCTAATGCCCCAGTGATTGCCAGCTGCACCAGCTTTATCCATTTTCATCTCATCACCCGCTTTGATACCAAGGTATTGTAGTGTGATACCCTCATCTTCGCTTACAATTTTTGAAACTTCCTTAGCAACAATGTCTTTTTCTGAATCTTTAAATTTTGGGTGATTAGGATTATTTCGCATACCATAACCAATATTCACAAAGCCTGTGCTAAATACACAATTTTCTTTGACAAAGTTTTCATCTACGGCGTTACGATTGATAATCTCACGCGCAAGATAATTCCAAATCGCCAAATCAGTGTGAGGCTTAAAGATGATTTCAATATCCGCTAAATCCGATGTGCGGTTAGTGAAAGTGGAGAGATTGATAATCTTTACATTGCTATTGCTAAGTTTTCTATCGCTCACACGACTCCATAGCACAGGGTGCATTTCAGCCATATTCGCACCCCAAGTGATAATCGTATCGGTAAGCTCAATATCATCATAGCACCCAGCGGGTTCATCGATACCAAATGTCTCTATGAAACCAACAACCGCACTCGCCATACAATGCCTTGCGTTAGGATCAATGTTATTACTTCTAAAGCCACCTTTAATGAGCTTTACTGCTGCATAACCCTCTTGCACGGTGTATTGCCCAGAGCCAAAAACACCTATGCCTGTTGGTCCTAGTTCGTTGTAAGCTTTTTTGAATTGCTTTTCCATCTCATCAAACGCCCTTTTCCAGCTTACAGGCGCAAATTTTCCTTTTTTGTCAAATTCTCCATTGCTATTTACGCGCAAAAGAGGTTTTGTAAGTCTATCTGCTCCATACATAATTTTGGCGCAAAAGTATCCTTTGATACAATTCAAGCCTCGATTTACAGGTGCTTCGGGATCACCCTTGACGGCTACAATTTTTGCCTTGCCTTGCGCGTCTTTTTGTGTGGCTACCATAATGCCACAGCCTGTTCCACAGAATCTACACACAGATTTATCCCATTTCCATAGCTTTTGTGCCTCTTGTGCCTCTGCACTCATTACGCTTGGGATACTTAGCCCCACACTTGCTGCTGCTGAAGCCGCTGCCGCACTTTTGATAAAGTCGCGGCGTGAAAGGGTAGGCTTATTTTGCATCTTGTTTGTCATAAAACCTCCTTGAAATTTGCATACATTTGGTCTCTCCAAATGCCTTTTAGCACTTTAATGCTTATTCTCATCGTGCTATTTGATAAAAATCAAACTTATAAAAATATTTTTTAACTTTTTGGGTTTTACATATATATTTTAAATTATATAATGTAGTGTGAAATTACCTGTAATGTGTGTAAATAGAATCTAAAAATATTATAATACTGCCTTTCAAAAATAACAAAGGATAGACAGATGCAAGATAAGGCAAAAAATGCCATTGTGCTTTTTGATTTGGACGGGACACTTGTAGATTCTACACAGGCGATTTATGCGAGTTTTTGCGAGGCATATAAGAGTATGGGCAAAGTCGCTCCAAGTCGTGAGGAAGTAATTAAAACAATCGGGCATACTTTAGAAAATATGTTTATGCAAAATGGTGTATTGCATACAGAAGTTGATGAATATGTGCGCCATTATAGAATCTGCTACCGCACTCTTATGGAGGCTGGCACACATTTAATCCCTCACGCAAAAGAAGCGGTGATTGAGGCTTATGACTTTGCGTATCTTGGTGTCGTAACAACAAAGCGCGGAGATTTTTCGCAGATTCTATTAGAAAAGCTCGGTGTGTGGCAGTATTTTGATGGTATTATTGGTATTGAATCTGTGAGTCGCCCCAAGCCCGATGCTGAACCCATTTTAAAGATGTTGGAGCATTTACGCGTTGCGCAAAGGGGCATAGCGCAGGATAGAATCTTTATGGTGGGCGATACTTCGCTTGATATTTGTGCTGCTAAAAATGCGCAGATTCAATCTGTGGGTGTGCTGTGTGGCTTTGGCGATAGAAAAAGCCTAGAAGCCCAAAATGCACTCATATGCGAGAACGCACTTGAAGCCGTGCGTTATATTGCGCAAAAATGTAGTATTTAGCCCTTGTTTTTTTACTTTAGCTAAAATGGTAGGTTTATTGTAAATTATGATTTTTGGGAGGAGTAATGGCGACAGAACCAATGACGAATTATGGCTATGAGAAGCTGTGCGCAGAGCTTAAGAATCTTAAAGAAGTGGAGCGTCCGCGTATCGTGGTGGAAATCGATGTAGCACGAAGCCACGGGGATTTAAAAGAAAATGCAGAATATCACGCTGCACGAGAGAAACAAGCCTTTATTGAGGCGCGTATAAACGAGTTAGGGCAGATGTTGGCAAATGCGCAAATTATTGATCCCGCGAGTTTGCCACACGACAAAGTAAGTTTTGGCTCAAGTGTGAAAATTGTGAATCTTGATACTGACAAGGAGTTTGTCTATACATTGGTAGGCTCAATGGAGAGCGACCCATCTAGGGGGCTTATCTCTGTGTCTTCACCTATCGCAAAGGCTCTCATTGGCAAAAAAGAGGGTGATGAGGTAAGTATAATGCTACCGAGTGGTGAGAATGAATTTGAAATCTTAGAAGTTTTTTATAGAGAGATTAATTTTAAAGGTGAGTGATGAAACAAGCTTATATCAAAATCAAAAAACTTCATCAAAAAGCCATTATTCCAAGCTATCAAAGCGCACAGGCTGCTGGTTTTGATCTACACGCACTCAAGGATTTTGTATTGGGTGCGAGAAGTAGAGCACTCATCGAAACGGGCTTAGCTTTTGAAATAGAATCTGGCTTTGAAGTGCAGGTGCGCCCACGCAGTGGCTTGGCACTCAAAAATGGTATATCTGTGTTAAATACCCCTGGCACGATTGATAGTGATTATCGTGGAGAAATTAAGGTAATTCTTGTCAATCACGCCGATGAGGATTTTCATATTTGTGCGGGTGATAGAATTGCTCAAGCGGTGATAAGCGAGGTAACTCAAGCGGTTTTTATCGAAGTGGAGAATCTAGAGGAAAGTGAGCGCGGAGACAGGGGCTTTGGCTCTTCTGGTGTGAAGTGATATAAAGGAGAATAAATGAGTTTGCAATCAAATTTAAAAAATGTCAAAGAATCTTTTGATAGAGATGAGAAGATTCTAGAGAGTGCGTTTGCGCTGGAGATTTTATGGAAGCGATATCGCAAGTATTTCATAGCGATTTTTGCACTTGCTGTATGCGCGCTCTTAGGCTGGTATGTGAGCGGATATATAGAATCTAAACGCGCAGATGAAGCGACAAGTGCGTATGCAAAGATCCTCATCAATAGCAGTGATGAGGAGGCATTAGCTACGCTCAAAAACAAAAGCCCGGAGTTGTATGATATGTATCGCTTTTTTAATGCAGATAATGATATAGAGACTTACAAAGAGTTAGCAATTTCTAATAATTCCTTTGTGCGCTCCTTGGCTGCTTATGAGGTAGCTTCTCTACAAGCAACCGCGTTTGTAGAATCTCATACTGCTTCATCGGGTGAGATAAGCTCTAATGTAGATTCTGAAGCTTTGAAAAATCGCGTTGCAATGCTTGAGCACACGAGTTTAAGGGGTTTAAGAAATCTTGCCCTTTTACAGGAAGCGTATTTGCTTTTTACTTTTAATAAAGCAGATGAGGCTCATCAAAAGCTTATGCTTATACCTGAAAATAGCCTATTTTGGGCAGAGGCTGTGAGTCTAAAGCATTTGGGCGTATCGTCAAAAAGAGAGTAATTGATGTCGCAAAAATATATCAAAAATATGATTTTTAAAAATCTCATTTATTGCACTTGCGTGTGCGCTTTCATCATATCTGGTTGTAGCTCGAAAAAACATTTTGAGCCTAAAATCATTAGTGGCAAGGTAAATTTTAGCGACAAGTTGAGCGCACCCATAAAGAGTGCTACGCGTGAGGGCGCAATACTTAAAGACAATACGCTAGTGAGCTATACACGTGGCATCACACCTATTATTTTGGAATCTAATCATAAATTTTTAGCAGAGGATAAAAACACTTATGTGTTGCAAAAGGGGTGTGGGGAAATTTTGATTATGGAATCTGCACACGATTTTTTACAAAGCATACCTTTTGATAAATGTGCGCTCTCTGCTGATATTAAGGGTAATGAACTTGCCTTGGTGCTGATTGATAACACCATAGTTTATTATGATATAGCACAAAAAAAAGAGCTTTTCTCTCAAAAACTTTCGCCTGTCCTAGCGATAAACTCCTATATTGCTTCACCGCAAATTGGCGATAAGTATGTTATTTTTCCTGATTTGGAAGGAAAGATTCTTGTCTATGATAAGGCACAAAATAAGATTATTAAAGATATTTTAATCGTAAGTGACAAGTTTTTTAGTAATGTGATTTATATGTATGCGAAAGATAATTATCTCTTGGCGGCGACTGCAAAGAGAGTGAGTGCGATTATCGATGATAGGAGCTTTAAATATGATATAGATTCGCGTGATGTGTTGTTTTATGATAATAAGGTATATGTGCTTAGCATTGAGGGGGAGATTTTAGAGTTTGATCATACTTTGAAACTCTTGCGTAAGGTGCGACTGCCTTTTGCGGTGCTAAGTGGCATTGTGATTGCAGACAATACGCTTTATACGCTCGAAAAGGGTGGTTATCTCATCGCTTTAAGTTTCGATGATTTTGCCCCTATGGTATATAAGCATAATCTGTCTAAGAAAAAAAGCCTTTTTTATAATCGAAATACGATATTTTATGATAAAGTATATAAGAGGTTTTAATAATGCTTCTGTGTGATATAGGCAATACTTTTTTGCATTTTTACCATAATGGCAAGATATGGAAAGAAAAGCCATATTCGCTCACAAAAAAAAGAAGCGATATTCCTATTTATTATATTAGCGTGAATGAGCGATTTGAGCGCTGTCTGCTTGCCTCGCACCCCTATTGTATAAATGTAGGTGGGCATATTGAGGTAGAGAGCGGATATGCAGGCTTAGGCGTGGATAGAAAGGCAGCGTGCAGGGCGATTGATGATGGAGTGATTATTGACGCGGGTAGCGCGATGACGATTGATGTGATGGATTCAGGCATACATATCGGTGGCTATATTATGCCCGGGTTGGAGGCATATAGAAAGATGTATGCGGAGATTTCGCCCGTGTTAGACCGCAGTATAGAAATGGCTGTGAATCTAGCAAATCTCCCTCAAAACACGACAGATGCCATAAGTTTTGGTGTGCTTAAAAGCGTGGTTTTAATGATTAAAAATACCTCACGCACAAAGAAATTGTATTTCACAGGGGGTGATGGCAAGTTTTTTGCACGTTTTTTTGAAAACGCAATTTATGATAATACGCTCGTGTTTAAGGGTATGCAAAAAGTCTTACAAAAGCATATATGAGCGAATTAGACTTTAAAAAATTTGGAAGATTCTAAAAGAGAAAGGAGAGAAAAATGATAAAAATAGCCTTGCCTAAAGGGCGCATAGCACAAGAGAGTTTAGCATTATTTGAACGACTTTATAGTGGGAATTTTGTTTTTGACGATAGGAAATTAATTTTAGAACATAATGATTTTACTTTTTTGCTTGTACGTAGTCAAGATGTGCCGACCTATGTCTTTCATCAGGCGGCTGATGTGGGGATTGTGGGACTAGATGTGATTGAGGAGCAAGAGGCTAATATCGTGCGGCTTTTGAATCTTGGCTTTGGCAAGTGTAAGGTTGTGGTTGGCTCACCTGTAGGAAAGAGTCTAGATTATCAAAAGCCAAAGTTAAAGATTGCGACAAAAATGCCAAATATCACGCGCAAATATTTTGCAAACAAAGCTGTGTCTATCGAATCTTTGAAACTCTATGGTTCGATTGAGTTAGCCCCGCTTGTGGGTTTAAGCGATGCGATTGTAGATATTGTGGAGACTGGCAGCACTATGGCGCAAAATAATCTTAAAATTGATGAAGTGATTATGGAATCTAGTGCGTATCTTGTGGTTAATAACAATAGCTTTTATGAAAAGAAGGAGCAGATTCTAGCTCTCTATAATGAGCTTAAAAAAATTACAGCTACTCAATAGCAGAGTGTAGTATCTCTTGGGATTTTTTGAGTGCCTCGAGCTGAAAATCTTTAAGTGCATTTGTGTTTGGTTTAGTGGGTGCCATTGGTGTGGTGGGTGCAGTGGCTGCTTGATTTTTATTTATCTCATTAGGAAGCATACCGCGGGGCATTTTGACAAATATATCTTCATAATTTTTCTTACCCAAATGATGACGAATATAAATCTCTCCGCTATTTTGCGAGTAGATATAGGTGTCTTTGCCATCTGAAAACATCACCCATTCTCCGGCAAATAGATTCGCAGCTATACATACACTCCATAGAATATTCTTCATTCTAGCTCCTTTAGATATTGTAAAAGTGCGGGGTAGATTCTAGCCTCTTGTCGCAAATTTTCGCGCAATATTTTGGCATCAGGGCAGTATTGTATCACAAGATTCCAAAAAGCTTTAGAGTGATTTTTATGCACGATATGGGCTAGTTCGTGGATAATCACATAATCAATTAATGTCTGTTTGGCAAAAATTAGCATAAAGGAAAAGCAGAGGCGGTTTTTACCGCTACAACTCCCAAAGCGTGATAGGGCTTGAGTGATTTTCACCGAGCGATATTCTAAGCCCATAAGCATTGCTTGTGAATCTACCTTGATGCTAATGTAGGCAAAAAGTAAAGCCTTAAGCCTTGCTTGTAGTGAAGAAGTCTTTGGGATAGAATCTAATGTGTTGGGGCTTAAATTGAGTGCTTGAGGGGATAAGGTGTGGATTTGATGCAATTTATACCATTTGCCAAAAATAAGTATTTGATTGTTGTGATTTTCTAGGCAAGTTTGTAAATTGATACGATTGTTTTTAAGTTTATACAGTGTGGATTCTATCCACAAGTGATTATTCATCACAAAGTCGAGCAAACGCGTATGTGAAAAATGTAGTGGCACGCGCACATACATAGAGAGATTGTTTTTAATCACAATGCGCGGGTAGGCTATATTTTTGTGTTGAATGTGGATTGATAGGGCATTTGGATAAGTTTTTTGCAGTATGTTTAACATAAATGTGGCTACTTTGAGTTATAATTTCGCCCATTATAACAAAATGGAGAAAATATGAAAGTTTTGCTTTTAGAAAATGTGCAGGGTTGTGGCAAAAAAGGAGAAATTGTTGAGGTAAAAGATGGCTATGGTCAAAATTTTCTTATTGCTAAGGGTAAGGCACAGCGCGCAACAAATGAGGTAATAAACAAATATAAAGCACAAATCAAAAAACAGCAAGAAATAGAGGCACTAGAGATTGCAGAACTCAAGCAACTTAAACAAAGTATAGAATCTTTAAAACTCACTTTGCATAAAAAAGTGGGTGCGAACGATACGCTTTTTGGCTCAATTACTAAAGATGAGATTGCTGTGGTTTTGAGCGAACACAAGATAGAGATTGATAAAAAGCATATTGACATACCTCAAGCCATAAAGCACACAGGGGAATTTGAAGTGCAAGTAAAATTGGGGCATAGTATCAATGCAACTCTCAAGCTTACAATAAAATCCATTAAGGAATAAATATGTTTGAGGCGACTACCATACTTGGCTTTCGGGGCGAATATAATGGCAAACAATGCGCAATTATTGGCGGAGACGGGCAGGTAACCTTTGGAAATTGTGTATTAAAAGGGAATGCGACAAAAATCCGCACCCTTTACAATGGGCAAATTCTTAGTGGGTTTGCTGGAAGCACCGCCGATGCGTTTAGCCTCTTTGATACATTTGAGCGCATTTTGGAAGGGCGCAAGGGCGACTTGGTGCGTAGTGTAATGGAGTTTGCAAAGCAGTGGCGAAGCGATAAATATCTGCGTAAATTAGAAGCGATGATGATAGTGCTTAATAAAGAGCATATCTTTATTTTAAGCGGAAGTGGCGATGTGGTAGAGCCAGAAGATGGACAAATCGCTGCTATCGGCAGTGGTGGGAATTACGCATTAAGTGCGGCTCGGGCATTAAATGCACATAGCAATTTAGCACCAAAGGAGCTTGTTGAGCAATCTTTGCGTATCGCAGGGGAGATATGTATTTATACAAATACGCAGATTAAGATTTTGGAATTATAAAATGGAGTGTATATGAAAGAAAATATGACACCAAAAGAAATTGTAAGCTACCTTGATGGCTACATCATCGGTCAGTATGAGGCAAAAAAGGCAGTTGCCATTGCTTTACGAAATCGTTATAGAAGAATGAAGCTCGATAAAGAGGTGCAGGAGGAGATTACGCCAAAAAATATTCTTATGATTGGCTCAACAGGTGTGGGTAAGACAGAAATTGCAAGACGAATGGCAAAAATGATGGGATTGCCCTTTGTGAAGGTTGAGGCGAGTAAATACACAGAAGTGGGTTTTGTGGGTCGAGATGTAGAATCTATGGTAAGGGATTTGGTCCTTGCAAGTGTAAATCTTGTCGAAAATGAGCATAGACAAAAAGCACAGGCGCAAATTAATGACTATATCATCGAAAAAATTACTCAAAAACTGCTCCCACCATTGCCAAGTGGCGCGAGTGATGCGAAAAAAAGCGAGTATGATATAAGTTTTGCGAAAATGAAGCAGCGCGTAATTAAGGGTGAAGTCGATGACTTGATGATAGAAGTGGAGATAAGCAAAAAACAAAATATCAGTGATGATAATCTCCCACCGGATATGGTTAAAATGCAAGAATCTATATTCAAAGTGCTCAATGTTACGCAAGATAAAGTTAAGAAAGAAATGAGTGTGAAAGAGGCGAAAGAAGCCCTCACAAATGAAGCAACAGAATCTGTGCTTGACACGGAGAATATCCGCTCGGAGGGGCTAAGGAGAGCAGAGCAAAGCGGTGTGATTTTTATCGATGAAATTGATAAGGTGGCACTTGGGCATAAAGATAGCTCAAGGCAAGACCCTAGCAAAGAGGGTGTACAGCGGGATTTGCTCCCTATCGTAGAGGGAAGTGTCGTCAATACTAAATATGGGCAGATTAAGACAGATTATATTTTATTCATCGCGGCGGGAGCGTTTCATTTTAGCAAACCGAGTGATTTAATCCCGGAGTTGCAGGGAAGATTTCCATTGCGCGTGGAGTTAAGCACACTTGATGAGGAGAGTTTATATAGAATCCTCACCCAAACAAAAAGTTCTCTTTTGCGGCAATATCAGCTTTTACTTGATACAGAGGATATATGTCTTGAATTTAGCGATGAGGCGATTAGAGAGTTGGCTCGGCTTTCACATAATGCAAATGAGCGCACAGAGGATATTGGTGCAAGGCGACTACACACGACCATAGAGCGAGTTTTGGAGGATATTAGCTTTGATGTGGATAAATACAGGGGCAAGGAAGTAGAGATAAGTGGTGAAATGGTGCGTGAGGCGTTGGCGGATTTGGTAGAGAATGTTGATTTAGCGCGATATATACTTTAGAATCTATGGAATCCACACATACTTCAAAACCTACGCTAGAGCCTCTACCAAAGCATAAGGCACAGGATTCGCATACTCGTGCGGGGTTTGTCGCTACACTGGGCAGACCAAATGCGGGAAAATCTACTTTGCTTAATGCACTTTTGGGAGAGAGGGTTGCGCTTGTATCACACAAGGCAAATGCCACGCGCAAACAAATGCAAATGATTGTGCCATATCCTCCATTGCACGCACAGATTGTGTTTGTGGATACGCCGGGTATTCATCATAATGAAAAGCTTTTGAATCAGTATATGCTTTCACAAGCCCTAAAGGCTATGGGGGATTGTGATTTGGCACTTTATCTCGCGCCTGTGAGCGATGAGGTGGCGCATTATGAGGAATTTTTGCGCCTAAGTGGTGGTTTGGCACACATACTGCTTTTAACAAAAAGTGATACTTGTAGCAAGGAGCAGCTTTTGCTAAAAATCGCGCAGTATCAAGCCTATGATACGTATTTTCTTGAGCTTATCCCTATAAGCGTGAAAAAGGGATTTGATAGGGATTATATTTTGCGTCAAGTCGCTATGCACTTA
Source organism: Helicobacter sp. MIT 03-1616 (assembly GCF_000765685.2). NCBI lineage: Bacteria > Pseudomonadati > Campylobacterota > Epsilonproteobacteria > Campylobacterales > Helicobacteraceae > Helicobacter > Helicobacter sp. MIT 03-1616. The sequence continues at coordinate 234,116 of NZ_JROY02000002.1, forward strand.
CCTTTTGCGCCATTTTTTTATGATGAAGAGTTACTTACACCTGTAAATCTTAAAGAAATTTATAAAGAAATGATACGGGAAAGTCTTTTTGAGAATCTTAGCGATGAGATTCCATATGAAGCCGATGTGCTGATAAAAAGCTTCAAAGAAAATCAAAAGCTTGATAGAATCCACGCGCATATCATTGTAGAAAAGCATAGTCAAAAGGCGGTTGTGATTGGCAAGGAGGGCTCAAGCATCAAACGCATAGGCATAGGTGCGAGAGAAAAAATGCAGGTTTTTAGTGGCAAGAATGTGTTTTTACAGCTTGATGTGGTAGTGCAAAAAGGCTGGAGCAAACAAAAAGATGTGTTGAAAAAAATTGGATATGATTTTAATGAATAATGCAAAAAGGAGTAGTGAAGAATGAATGCATTAGTAAAATGGCTCTTGTGCGTAGCTGTGGGGTTCTCAAGCGTGTTTGGTATTGATGCGCAAATGCTAAAGCTTGTCAATGAATACAAAAAAAATGGTATAGGAGCGGTGGAAGGCATACTCGAGGAATATCTGCTCAACAAGGAGTATTGGGCGGAATATTTGAAGGACAATAGCACAGAATATGGATATTTTGAGGATATGAAATTTTTGTTTGTATCAAACAAGAGTATGCCCTCACTCACTCTTTATGAATTGCAAAATGCAAAGCTAAAGGAGCTTGGCACTTCAAGTGCGCTTGTGGCAAAGGGTAAGGGGAATAAGAAAAAAGAGGGCGATTTAACCACACCCATTGGCTCATATGATTTGAACGCGCGTTTAACGGGGTTAGATCAATATTATGGACCACTCGCATTTGCTACAAGCTATCCTAATGTGTATGATAGATCTTTGAAAAAGACAGGCGGGGGAATCTGGATACACGGCTTACCACTTAATGGTGATAGGGAAGAGCTTAATACGCGCGGGTGTATCGCCATTGATAATGAGATTCTAAAAAAATATGACAAGCTTATTGATTGGCAAAAAACGATGTTAATTACTTATGAGGATAAGTTTAAGCCAACAAATACCGATGAACTTGCTATTGTGCTCTCTAGTTTGTATCAATGGAAAAATGTGTGGCAAAAAAGCGACTTGCAAACTTATTTAAGCTTTTATGATGAGCAGAATTTCTATCGCCCAGATGGTATGAGCTTCAAGGCATTTAAGGAGCATAAAAGGCTTATTTTTGCTAAGAATGAGAGCAAGAGCATACACATTTCACATATAAATGTTTCGATTTATCCAAATGAGGAGCACCGCAATATGTATCGCATAAGCTTTATGCAGGATTATAAGGCATTTCTCAATGGCAAACCAAGCTTTAACTCAAATGGCAAGAAAGATATGTATGTAGTCGTAGAAAATGGCAAGATGAAGATTCTAAGTGAGAGGTAAGATGAGATAGAATCTTTCTTTCACAAAAAGTTTTTTAAGTGCGTGAGCGGTATATTTCAAATAAAAGGGGATAAATATATAAGTGTGGCTCTGTGGTTTTGCCACTGCACTTAATCATTCTCCTTATGACTTTATCATCATTCTTAGAATAATAGCCATTTATCCTAGATTCCTTAATGCTTTTACTTGTGCTTTATCTTTATTGTTTTTACTCGTTTTCAAGGATTGCCTAAGCTAGATTCTAAATCCTTATTAAAAGCCATTTCTATGGAGTAGATTATTCTAAATATTAAGGATAAAAGCATTTGTGGAGTAGTTTTATAATATAACAAGTTTATATAAAAACAAAGTCAAAGTGAAGTAAGGTAAGGAAAAAAAGGTAGGTAAAGCAAAGATAAGTAAGTATCACAAAGACATTAAAGCAAATAAGTAAATGCTACTTATTTGCTTTAATGTCTTTCTTATTCTAATATACTTTGGCAAAGTTTCTAAAAGAAGTGAGATTTGATAAATCTTATAAGAATCTTTAAATAAGG
>NZ_JROY02000030.1:0-1128 GCF_000765685.2 Helicobacter sp. MIT 03-1616
TCCTTAATTGTATTCATCATTAAAATACTTAGCCATTACTTCCCCATTTTTTGGAATGGGAAACCACATATGTGTTGTAGGTGTAATGTAGATTCTGCTTCCTGCTCGTATCTCTATTGTTGGTTTAATCTTTGCTTGTTCTGAAATAAGTTGTTTGAAAATATTGTTTAAATCTCCTTGTGCGTTTGAAAAAAGTTGTGTGGTATAGGGATTTGCTCCTGTGCCACTTTTTTGTGTGGCATTTGATATGGTTATCATTAAGCCATTGCTTAAAGTATTTAAAAACAATCCTAAGCCATATCTTTGCTCAAATTTATTATCTAAATAGCCTTCGACGCCATTAATCCCTCTTGAATCTGCGCTTACTGCATTGGTAAGAAGGATATTTACTCCTTGAGGTGTTATCATTTCTCTCCATACTATGCTTAGTCTTGATTGCCCTATTTTGTTATCATTTTTATAAAAGCCCATTACCTTTGTGCCTCTTGGGATAAGCACTACTCTTCCTTGAGCGGCATAAACATCTTGCTCTACTTGGGCAGTGATTATGCCTTCAATATTGCTTACAATGGGTGTCATTAAAACAGCAGGAATAAGCCTCCCTGCTCGTATCATACGATATAAGCGATGTTCGTTTGTCGCTATATCTATGCTTTTTTGATTAGAGAATCCATCATCTCCATAGCGTGAGCTTTGTTGTGCAAAGATTTGAGAATCTCCCTCCGCTCTTTCACCTAATAATGCACTTTTATATAATTCTCTTTCTTTTGCAAGGGCGATTCGTCTTGCTCTTTCTTCTTCTTGCTTAGCAAGTAAGGCTTGATAAGTTGGGTCTGCTAGTTTCTTCATTTCTTCTTCAGCTTTCTTTCTTGCTTCTTCTTCAAGCTTTTTACGCATTTGCTCTTGAAGTTCTGCTTGTCTTTGTGCTTCTGCTAAGAGTTCTTGCTGTCTTCTAAGCTGCTCTTCAGGGGAGTTTTGTGTATTTTTATTAAGAAACTCATTAAGGGCTTCTTTATTGTTGATATTGATAGGGTTGCCATTAGAATCTAAAATAGGATTATCGTTTTTATCTTTGAGATTGCCATTTTTATCTATAAAGATATGGTTTCCATTTTTATCAAGGATTGG
>NZ_JROY02000031.1:0-1101 GCF_000765685.2 Helicobacter sp. MIT 03-1616
CGCAAATCCTACAAACGAAAACAATCCGCCACAGAGCCTGACAAAGTGCATTTGCATATGCTGATTTTTAAACGAATTACTCGCAACAATGCTTACACTTCGCTTGTTATATGCGCGTTTTGTTTGCCTTTTGTTGTGTTGAGCGTGTTTTTTTATCATCATACCTCTATATTGCTTCTTTTGTGTGCTGTATTTGTGCTAGGTTATAGTTATTTTTATACAAAGTTAATTCGTTTTAAGTTTAAATAGCTCCTAAAAAGGAGTTGTATGAACTATGTATATTTGAGGGTATCGACAAGTAAGCAAACGATTGAGAATCAAAATTTTGAAATACAAAGATGGTGTGAAAATCGTAATATCCATATTGATTCCATATACAAGGAAACTATGAGTGGTGCTATTGCCCCTAAGTATAGAAAGCTTGGCACAATTCTTAAAAAAGCCAAAAGGGGCGATGCCATTATTGTGAGCGAGATTTCAAGGCTTGGTAGAAGTTTATTGCAGATTATGAGTGTGCTTAATCAATGTATGGAATGCGGGATTACAATTTATTCCATTAAAGAAAACTACGAATTAGGAGATAATATCAATTCTAAAGTTTTAGCCTTTGCCTTTGGATTAAGCGCAGAAATAGAGCGACAATTAATATCCCAACGCACCAAAGAAGCATTGGAGAGACTTAAGAGTAATGGCAAACATATAGGGAGATTTAAAGGGACTTTAACACCAACACAACAACTTAAACTCTATCCCTTTAAAAATAAAATCTTGGGTATGCGACAACAAGGCATTCCTATTTTACATATAGCAAAGGAATTAAAAGTCAATCGCAAAACTATCTCATATTTTTTAAATAGACTCAACTCATTAGAAAGCTAAAAGCTTTTTATAAAGCACAAAATACGCAACAGCAAGGCTTAAAATAAATAGTATTAGTATATGTGTATAAGCATAAAAAATAGTGCTTATACACACAATAGGCATATAAGCACAGATAATAACACTTGAGGTTAAAGGATTGTTTTTAAGCTTTTTAAAGAGTAGAGTATGAAGATGTAAATTATCTGGACTTGTAGCGTTTGCACCAATTTTTTTGCGTCT
>NZ_JROY02000032.1:0-1037 GCF_000765685.2 Helicobacter sp. MIT 03-1616
TTCTATGTTTTGGAGAATTTTTTGTTGCTTGTCTCGTTGTTTAGATAGCTTTTCTATCCTGCTTACGAGTCTATCCTCATTTTTTCTGTTTGCTCTTATACTTTTAATGTCTTGTAGTCTTTGGGTAATGTCGTTCATTATCTCTCCTTTGTATTGGTGTTACTTTTTGTTAGATTGGCTTTTTCAAGTGCTTTTAGAGATTTAGAATCTAAGGCAATATGTTGTTTTTTAGCTTGTTCTTTAATGGCATTTGCCCTTACTAAGTATTCTTGTTTTTGCTTTTCATCGCTTACTCTCCTATGGTTATTGAGATTAATATCTAGTCGTCTTTGCAATTCGGCTTGTTTTTGTGTTATACTTTCAGTAGCAGAGCCACGAAAATCGGGGTCGTTAAAATAGGTAGCAGAGCTGACCCTGTCTGCTTGACTCTGCTTTCTCTCTCCAACATCTGTTTTACTATGTGCTGTTAAAAGCCTATTAATCTCCTTGTTTTCTTTAACATACTCTCTACTACCATAAGCTAAGATACTTTCATCGTTAGCCCTTACTTTCCAAGTATAGTCATTTATCTCTTCATTATATTTAGCCTCCACATTCCTAGCCACTCTAGGAAAGCTTAACATTTCTTCTGTGGTTACCATTCCTCTAAGAGCGGTATCATCAAGATGTTTGCTAATCTCCTTGTCCATAAATTCTTTATCAACTATTACATTACCCACATTACTTCTTACAATGGTGCTAGGCTTTTCATTCTCTAGCACCTTAAACATTTTGCTACTTTCTTTTTTAGATTCTCTTTCCCATACAAGCTCTTTTAGTTTTGTAATCTTTTGCTCCATTACTTCTACGATATTTTTAAGATGTTTGATGTCTTTTTCTAGTAAATCTATTTCTTTTTGAATATTGTTATTTGCCCTATCGTCTTTATTCATATTTACTCCTTAATTGTATTCATCATTAAAATACTTAGCCATTACTTCCCCATTTTTTGGAATGGGAAACCACATATGTGTTGTAGGTGTAATGTAGATTCTGCT
>NZ_JROY02000033.1:0-1011 GCF_000765685.2 Helicobacter sp. MIT 03-1616
TTAGTTTCCAAACAAAAAAGTATCAAAAGTCTTTAGAAAATTTAAAAGATTTTAGGAAGTTTTGAGTTTTAAACCCCCAAGGGCGTAAAGCCTTTGGGGACAAAATGAGGAGATAAATATAAGAAAGCTTAAATTTAGATTCTAAAATTCTTAGAAGCTAAAGATATAGCGTAAGCCTACATTGTAGTTGTGTGTTGCTGTTACTTTTAAACCATCTTTATTAACAAGAGTTGTAGCGACAAAAGGTACACGAGCAGCTAATTCTATGCCGTGAGCTTTAGCAATCTCTGTGCGCAAACCAACATTAAGAGCAGCACCAAAGCCACTTGTTGTTACTTTTGCGCCAAGTCCTGCCATGTCATCTTTAAGACCTGTAATAAGGCTGCCACTCCAGCTATTAAGACCTAAGCCAAGCCCCAAAAATGCACCAAAGCTTAGAGAATCATCAGCGATAAAATTATAAAGTGCATCAACATTTACACCAAAATTCATCACATTTGCTTTACGCTTTATACCCTCAATTTTCTTTTCTCCTGTAGTAGATGCAAAGTTTGCATAATAAGCGCAAACCAAAATTTGGAGTAAAGAATTGCTTATAACCAGCAATCACTTCATAGCTTAAACCATCTAGACTTTGTTTCCCACCACCGTCACCAGGACTTGTAACTTTCATTGTGCTTCCACCATATCCTAGCCCTACACCCACAAAAATGCCATTTTCTTCAGCTACAAGTGCAGAACTTGATAATGCTAAAGCCACTACTGAACTTACAAGTAATTTTGTAGTTTTCATTAAACCACCTTTCATAAAATTGATTTTGTATTATAAATAATACGGGTTCAATTCTAGCCCCCTCCCCCCCCCTTTTTTTTGCTTAAAACAAAAACTTTAAAAGTGTTTCTTATGATTAAGTATAGAGAAAAGTAACATTTTTCTATCTTTTAGGTAGAGAAATAGGGAGGTTGTAGGAAGTGTTTTAAAGTATTTGATTTATGCTTGAAAATGTGTAT
>NZ_JROY02000034.1:0-917 GCF_000765685.2 Helicobacter sp. MIT 03-1616
TTCTATGTTTTGGAGAATTTTTTGTTGCTTGTCTCGTTGTTTAGATAGCTTTTCTATCCTGCTTACGAGTCTATCCTCATTTTTTCTGTTTGCTCTTATGCTTTTAATGTCTTGTAGTCTTTGGGTAATATCGTTCATTATCTCTCCTTTGTATTGGTGTTACTTTTTGTTAGATTGGCTTTTTCAAGTGCTTTTAGAGATTTAGAATCTAAAGCAATATGTTGTTTTTTAGCTTGTTCTTTAATGGCATTTGCCCTTACTAAGTATTCTTGCTTTTGCTTTTCATCGCTTACTCTCCTATGGTTGTTAAGATTAATGTTAAGTCGTCTTTGTAATTCCTCTTGTGTTAAAGGATAATGTGATATAATGTCGTTGGTAGTTGATGAAATGTTGTTATCAACCAGTCGCCCGTCAAGACTTTGGGCTTGAGTGTAGGGGGTGTGGGCGTCCCTACCATCGGCTACTACTTCTTTCTTTGCTAACAAATCTAAATTCTTTAACCTTTTTTTATTGGCGTGAAAAATCTTAACAATATTTTCATCTTGTCTTACGCCAACTTCACCCATTTTTTTATCATTAAGCTTTTTTCCTGCTATATAATCTTTTTCACTCTTTGGAGAAGGATTTTTAATAATGATTTCAGGCTCACTTACTACTTCTTGAATTAATGTTGATACCTCTTGCATATTCTTAAACATTTCAGGGTGGAGTTTTTGTAGAAGTTTTAAATCTGCAATAGCTTCTTTATCCCCTAAAAGCTCTGTTAATCGCTCACAAAGTGCAAATATTTCTAGTTCTGTATCTTTTTTCATAGTAATTCCTTAATTGTATTCATCATTAAAATACTTAGCCATTACTTCCCCATTTTTTGGAATGGGAAACCACATATGTGTTGTAGGTGTAATGTAGATTCTGCT
>NZ_JROY02000035.1:0-855 GCF_000765685.2 Helicobacter sp. MIT 03-1616
ACCCCTTGACAAATACTTAGTATCAGGCTTTATAATTACACAATCTATTTTACAAACAAGGAGGATTCTATGAAATCGTATAATGACAAATCGTAGGGACTTTTTAAAGAATCTAGCACAACTTGCAGGAGTAGCGACACTCGGGGCTTATATACCTTATCCACTTTTCGCACAAGATTTGAAGCAAATTTCCAAAAAAGGAGCAAAAATGCAAACTCTCACCCTCAATAATGGCGTTAAAATGCCCATTCTTGGGCTTGGCACTTATTCGCTTACGGGTAAAGCAGGGCAAAAGGCGATGAGCGAAGCCATAGAGGTGGGTTATCGGCTCTTTGATAGCGCACAGATGTATAATAATGAAGCCGAGCTTGGAGCAGCAATAAATGCGGCAGTAAAAGGCGGAATCAAACGTGAGGAGTTTTTTATCCAAACTAAGCTTTTAGAATCAAGTAGCGAGGATTTAGCAAAAAAATCCATTGAAAAATCCTTAAAAACTTTAGGGCTTGATTATATTGATTCTTTACTTATCCATATGCCATACTCGCAATCTAAGGCGATGTATAGAGCAATGGAGAGCTTTTATAAGCAAGGTATTTTAAAGAGCATAGGCATTTCAAACTTTGGTGCGAAGGCGTATAGCGAGTTTGTGAAATCTTGCGAGGTGATTCCTGCGATTAATCAGTGCGAGACACATTTACTCCTCCAACAAAAGCCCTTAAGAGAGGCGATGAAGAGCAAAAAAACTTTGTTGCAAAGCTGGAGTCCTTTTATCGCGGGGAAAGGCTCGATTTTAGAAAATCCCGCACTTAAAAGCATTGCACAAAAATACAACAAAACACCCGCACAAGTGGTTTT
>NZ_JROY02000036.1:0-732 GCF_000765685.2 Helicobacter sp. MIT 03-1616
ACAGATATAAGCATAGAGGACAAAACAAACGATGATATATTAGGCGATGAGGAATTAGGCGCAGATGTGGCAGAGGATTCTATTACAGATGAAGCCACAGCAGAAGATGATAAATCAAGTGAATCTACTGAAGATGTAGATGTAAGTCTTGATGATTTAGATGTTGGCGTAGATACAGAGAGTGCAGACGATGGTTTAGATGTAGATTTAGAATTCCCAGATGATTTAGGTGGATTGGATGGTGAATCTGCAGAATCTATAGATTCAAGCGGGGATTTAGAATCTTTAGAAGCAGAGAGTGCAGATATATTAGGCGATGAGGAATTAGGCGCAGATGTGGCAGAGGATTCTATTACAGATGAAGCCACAGCAGAAGATGATAAATCAAGTGAATCTACTGAAGATGTAGATGTAAGTCTTGATGATTTAGATGTTGGCGTAGATACAGAGAGTGCAGACGATGGTTTAGATGTAGATTTAGAATTCCCAGATGATTTAGGTGGATTGGATGGTGAATCTGCAGAATCTATAGATTCAAGCGGGGATTTAGAATCTTTAGAAGCAGAGAGTGCAGATATATTAGGCGATGAGGAATTAGGCGCAGATGTGGCAGAGGATTCTATTACAGATGAAGCCACAGCAGAAGATGATAAATCAAGTGAATCTACTGAAGATGTAGATGTAAGTCTTGATGCAAGCTTAGATGAAAGCACGCAAGATGAGGCGGATTTA